>JALWSS010000218.1 GCA_026993525.1 Saprospiraceae bacterium | reverse complement strand
GGGTGTAGAGTGTAGAGTGTAGAGTGTAGGGTGTAGGGTGTAGGGTGTAGGGTGTAGGGTGTAGGGTGTAGGGTGTAGGGTGTAGGGTGTAGGGTGTAAGGTGTAGAGTGTAGAGTGTAGGGTGTAGAGTGTAGGGTTGGAAGAGCTAGCCCCTCTCATTCCTCATTCCTCATCCCTCATCCCTCATCCCTCCCCCGATGCCGATAATTATCGGCACGGGGCATCCCTCATCCCTCATCCTGCACATTCACCGGCAAAGTCAAGTGCCCTGACTTCTGACCACGCATGTGGGCTCCCGCTTTGCAGGAATCCGACATGACCGCCATAATTGGTTATTTCCAGAGAAATGTACGGGTGTGTCTTACTGTATGCTGTTGGGTAGCATTCCTCCGGCAGGATGGGATCATTCATCGCTTGTACCAACAAGACGGGCACTTTTGCATTAAACATGAAATTCTTTGCCGAGGCCTCTTTGTAAAAATGTGCAGCGTTTTCAAAACCATTCAGCGGAGCCGAAAACCACTCGTCGAAATCACGCCAGCTTTTCACCTTCGGCAACAAATTCAGGTCAAAAGTTCCGGGGTACTGTTCCTCCTTTATTTTTATTTTTTTCGACAAATAATGCAAAAAGCGTTTTTTGTAAATAACATTGTCCGGACGGTCCAGTATGGCTGCCCCTGCCTCGAGGTCTGTTGGTGCTGAGAAGGCAATGCCACCGGTTATTTGTGCCGGAACGTCTGCCCCTTTCACACCCAGGTATTTCAAGGTTTGGTTGCCCCCCATTGAAAAGCCTGCCAGCACCACAGCATCATACCCTTTTTTGATTCCGTATTCCACCACCAGCCCCAGGTCCTCGATATCGCCGTGGTGGTACATGCGGCGGGCCCGGTTCATTTCACCACTGCAACTGCGATTGTTCCAGGCCAGCACGTCCCATCCGTTTTTGAAAAATATCCGGGCCATGCCGGCCATGTACTGCCGCCGGCTGTCGCCTTCCAGGCCGTGGGTCAACACGACGAGCTTGTCGCTTCCGGTCCGGAGCCAGTCTATGTCCAGAAAATCATTGTCCGGCGTTGCGATACGCTCACGCTCGTAGGGCAACCCGTCAATTTTCCTGAACAAAGCAGGAAAAATGCTTTCCATGTGCCCATTGACCAAATACCAGGGGCGCCGGAATCTGACATCGGTTTTTACAGCCACAGATAATCAATTAAAATTTGACGGAATAACACTTGTAAGAGGCCTTTTCCGGTGAACAAACCGCCAGGCGGTCGCCTTCCGCTATGATATAATATTGGCACTTTTTCAGGTCCGGAATATCATAACTCCATTCCTGCGCTTCGGCAACACTCATCAGCACCCGTGTGAACGGGTGCTTCTCGTTTTTGCGAAAAACCAGGTAAACATTTTCGGCATTTTGCACCCTGGTCTTGATTCTGATTCCTCCGGATATTTTTTCGTGTTTCACCTCCAACACTTCCGGATTGGTGCCATTGAAAAGAGGATGCTTGCTGAGGTATTGGGTTCTGGCAAGGAAAAGTTCTTCCAACCCAATGGCTTCACTGTATCCGGTACTTACGGATTTTTTCAAATTATCTTTAAAACCTTCATAGGTGTACAATTTTTCGGGATCATTTCTGACTTCTTCATCAATAAGGGTCTGCACTTGTTTGGCCCGTTCCAGCCAGCGGCCGTTCGCCAGCCAGTCATTGACGACGGTGCGGCAGTGCCCGACGTATATTTTCCGATAAAGCGGGTTTGCCAGCAGGTTGGTGATCAGAGGTCGTTTGGGGTTGCGTTTCTTGTAGTGGGCAAACATGCTGTATTTCTGCAGCTCAGCATTGGTCAGTTCACCTGCTTTTTCTCCATCCCAACGGAAGCCTCCCAGTGAAATATTCATATCCCATACGATGGGAGTAAACAGGCTGTCGGGCGTCCGGTAGAGGTAGTAATTGTGGCTGAGCCTGCCGGTGTAACTGTCGAGATTCACGACCACATTGTTGAAGGCGTGCATCCACAGTACGGCATCAACGTTCATGGCAGTCTCGATTTCTTCCGGTTTGGAATTGAGCAGTTTGATCAGATCAATCAACTCTATCCACCCTTTTTCAGATTTGCTTTCGAGCTCGTACCAGCCCTCGTAACAATAGGGATCATCGCCCATGTACATCAGCGATGCCTTGTCGCCCTTTGGGCAAGCGGAAAAATCTTTTTTTCGAATGACCTCGTACTCGGGATCGCATTTTATACAGGTATTTTTTTTTGTTCCGAAATGCTGTTTGAGAAAGACATCATCTACAGCCTGGGTGTTGTTGTAAAGACCGAAGTATTCATCATTAACCCAGACTTTGGCAAAATTGCACCTCGAAGCCGGCATGTATTCCCGGGCTATTTCGTACGACAATATTTCCCGAAGGAAAGACGGATCCTGAAATACATTGGACAGTTTAATGGTCTCATAACCACCGGGAAATGTCTGGTCCTTGATCCGGTAATCAGCTTTCAGGTTGAATGGTAATTTTTTGTGGCCTTTGGAGCGGGGGTTTTTGAACGAACTGTTTCCCTTGTACCTCACACCGACATTTTCAAACTTTTTTCCATCTACAAAAACCGTGGCCATCAGCCGATCTTTTGAGCCGCTCATTTTTGCAGAATCAAGTATGTGCTGCCAATTGGACTGTTTGAAATAAATCTTGATTTCGGCGATCCGGGTGCTGTCGTACAGGTCCTGGGCACGCAGGCCAAAAAGCCCCGGAAGGAGGAACAGGAAAAACGGTAGGAGAAATCTTTTCATGGTTGGAAATATCAACATTGCCGCAGGCGATCATTTGTTTAATTCCTCCAAAGTTACATGAAGCGGTTGCCTCATGTATTGTGGAGGGAAAAAAGCGAGGGCTCCGGCGTTTTCAGCCACGATGTAAAACCATAGTTCCGGATTCCCGCCTTCGGGCTCGATCACAGCGCCAAATACACCATCGCCCGCCTCGCCCTCTTCGTGTTTTCCGTCATCCGGCATTGCAACTTTGGACCAGGGCTGCTGAGGATTGGTTTTAAAATACAACCAAACTTCCTGGGGCAGATTTTTTACGGACACAGAAATCCTGAAAGCGTCAATGGTGTCTTTGGACAAGGGTTTCCGATGGGCAACATTCACATCGCCAATTGCCGGAGGGACCCTTTCCAACAGTTCATTCTTTTTGAGAAACTCTATCCGACGGCTCATCAACTGTACGATGCCGGGGATTTTGCTCCGTTTACCGATGGTCTTTTCAAGGCTCTGGTCAAATTCTTCCAATGAGTAGCCCCAATTTTGGTCTGCTGCCAGTTCCGGTCTGATTAGCTGTTGGAGTTCCCGGGCCCTGGCTTCGTAATTTCCTGACTTGAACCAATCTTCGAGCATTGTGTGGTAATGGGCAAGGTAGATTTTCCGGTTTCGTTCGGAAGCCAACAGCTTTGAAACCAACGGTTTGTAAGGATTGTCAGCATGCAGCAGCGGGTCCAGTGAAATCAACTGGCGGGTGCGCAGATCAGAACCCTGGCCGGTGTTTTTGAAGCTGCCAAAAGCCAGGTTCAGATCCAAGGGCACCGGCACCAGTCTTCCCTGTTTGTCTTCGCAAAATGCATAGTGGGTGCTGTTTTTACCCAGGTAGCTGTACAGGTTGACAGTGAGATTGTTGAAAGCCAGCCACCACAGGGTGGCATCAACATCGAGCTGCTCACCGACGGTTGCCGGGTCTTCTTCCAGTTGTTTGGCCAGCCGTAGGAGTGTTTCCGGATTGGCGTTGTTGCGAAGCTCAAAATTGTACTCGTAACAATCGGTAGAGGCTTCATACTCCATGGCGCCGTAGATGCCCTTGCGGCAGCCTTCAGGTGCTGGTTCCGTCAGGATTTTCTTCGCAATAAAAACGGCTGCCCGCCTGTTGCCGAAATTCCTTCCCAGGAAAGGCCGCTCAACCACTCCTTCGACATTGACGAAGAGGCCGTAAAAGGCACCGTTGATGAATACCTTCGCATAATTGGCTTTTGGTGCCGGCAGGTAATCCCTGGCAATTTCATAGCCCAGCACCTCGCGCAACATGCCGGGGTCACGCAAGGCAGGTGACAGGTGCAGGGTGCGGTACCCCTGCAGGTTGGCCACCCTGATCTTGTTGTTCAGTTTGATGGTCAACCCATTGCGAAGCGAGCCTGGAGAAAATGCCCTGGTGGCTGTGTACTGAACACCTGCCCCGTCAAATTTGAATCCGTGAACCTCCACAGTTCCTTCGTAAAAGTCATCGCCGTTAAGCCTGAGCGAATCCAAAAAGTAACGCCAGTTTTCTGTCGGAAAAGTGATTCGTATCTCCCGGATGCTGTCGGTGAGGAAGAAGTCTTCAGAGGATTGGGAAAAAGCAAAAAACGAACTGCTGAGGATTAATAAAAAGGCAGCTATGGGTCTTTTCATGGTTTCGAAAATTGCAAACAGCGTTGAGGATTGAAAGTTGATGGATTGAAAATCAGTTGGTTGCGGGTTCTGTTATTTCTTCGAAATAGCCGGTTTTGGTGTTCTTTTTCACTTTGTCCCAGGGGAAGTACCGTCCGTTCATGACAACGTACACGCCCGGCGGGAGGGTTTGAACAAAAGCCAGGGCCGAACCCAGGTTGAAAAACCCGTCAGAAGACGTTCCGAAGGCGTAGGGGATCATGGCGCCGGTAAGCACAATTGTTTTGTCTTTTACCTCCTTTGCCGCCAGGTAGGCAGCCGTTTTCACCATGGTATCGGTGCCGTGGGTAATGAGTATCCTGTCGTACGGGCAACGAAGGCACGAATGGGCAATGATCTCCCTGTCGGCTTCGGTCATTTCCAGGCTGTCGAGCATCATCAGGGTTTTCAGGTCGTAGTCAATGGTGCAGCGCCCCCGTTCCAGCATGGCCGGCACATGGGTTTCCTTGAAGTACAATCCACCGGAGATGTAGTTGTATTCTTTGTCAAAAGTGCCGCCGGTAACGTAAATCTGGATCATGGTACTGTCTGGTTTGTGTTTCGCCGAAGGCAAAGATGTTAAAAAGATGGCTCGTGGTTCGTGGTTCGTGGCTCGTGGCTCGTGGCTGGTAGCTCCCCGAGGGATCGGGGCAGGCTGTGGCTCTACTCCCTACTCCCTACTCCCTACTCCCTACTCTCTACTCCCTACTCCCTACTCCCTACTCCCTACTCCCTCAAAGCCGCATCCCTTACGGCGTGGGCCACTTTCCAGGCCACGGCTTCGTCCAGTGTTGCGGGGATGATGTAATCCTTTCCCGGTTCTTTGAGGTGGTCGGCAATGGCTGTGGCGGCGGCCAGTTTCATGGCTGGGGTGATTCGTTTTGCCCGGGCATCCAGTGCGCCCCTGAAGATGCCGGGGAATCCGAGCACGTTGTTCACCTGGTTGGGCATATCGCTGCGGCCGGTGCCAACGATGGCAGCGCCGCCTGCATAGGCTTCTTCAGGCATGATTTCCGGCACCGGATTGGCCAGGGCCAGAATGATGGGGTCAGGGGCCATGGTACGGATATCCTCTTTGGTGAGCAGATTGGCGATACTCACCCCGATGAACACGTCGGCGCCTTTGATGGCATCTTTCAGATCGCCCGATATGTCATTGGTGTTGGAATAGCTAAGTGCATTGCGCTTCGAACTGTTCAGGTCATCCCTTTGGGAACTGATGATCCCTTTGCTGTCGCAAAGTATAATGTCTTTCACGGGTACACAGGCATCCACATTGCCGAAACCCACACAACGCAAAAGTTTGGCTATGGCGATGCCGGCGGCTCCGGAACCATTGATGACCACCTTGAGGTCTTCCAGGCGCTTTCCAACCACCTTGACGGCGTTGATGAGGGCTGCCAGCACCACGATGGCCGTGCCGTGCTGGTCGTCGTGAAAAACGGGGATGCCCAGGTCCTGCAGGCGCTCCTCCACTTCGAAACTGCGCGGGGCGGCGATGTCTTCCAGGTTGATGCCGCCAAAAACCGGTGCGATCAGACGGACCGTTTCAACGATTTTTTCCGTGTCTTGTGAATCTATGCAAATCGGGAAGGCATCTATGTTTGCAAAGCGCTTGAACAACAGCGCCTTGCCCTCCATGACCGGGATGGCAGCCCGGGCTCCGATGTTTCCAAGACCTAAAACCGCCGAACCGTCGGAAACGATGGCCACGGTGTTGCATTTGATGGTGTAGTCGTAAACGGATTCCGGATTGGCAGCAATGGCCCGGCAGGGTTCCGCCACGCCGGGAGAATAAACCAGCGAGAGTTCTTCGGTACTGCGCACGTCAATTTTGGGTGTCACCCTCAGCTTGCCTTTCAGCCGCTGATGGAGGATGAGCGATTCTTTGAAATAGTCCATCTGTCGTTTGTTTTTTGTGTCTCGAGGCAGTGTCAGGCAAATGCAGGCAATATCAATTTTCAATCAAAAACCCAGGGTAAATCCGGCCAACAGGATGAGGCCTTCGCCCGTAGGGCTGCCGCTGGTCTTCACATTCCACTCTGCGCCAAAGGCCAGCGCGGGAGCCAGAAACCAGGACTCCGTTTTCCGAAGGCAAAAACCGGCCTCGAGCGTGGGCTGCAAGACCACAATATCCGTATTTCCGGACACTTCCTCCGGCAGGCCAATGTTGTCTTTCCAATCTATGCTGTTGAACCACAGGTCGGTACGCACCGTGGCAAACCAGCCTTTTTTTCCTTCGGCAAAATAGCGTTTCAGCCCAATAGTGCCGCCCCAACCCCGGCCCCGTTCATCGTCGTGCCTGCCGGCATTGCCGTGGCGGATGTGGTTGTATCCCAGCCTTATGCTCGCAGCATAACGCTCAGCGAGGGGCAGTTCCAACCGCAAACCCGGGATCAGCCCGGTGGGGTAAACCTGAAACTCAAAACCAAGGTCCGGGCCTTGCTGTGCCCCAGCATTGTGGAACCACAGCAAAAAGAATAGGCAAAATGCCGTTGATGTTAAGCTTGTCTGAAGTTTCATTCAATTCTCAGTTGAAAGCGGCGAAATTACACTTATGTACGACATGCGAGTGGTTGATTTGCGTCATAAACGCAAGTTGTCCCGGAAGTCCAGGGCAAATTCACTATCCTTGTGCAGTCTCTGTTCCGAAAGAAAAGCTTTGATGTTCCAACCCAATCAAAACACCATTCAGAAAGCGCTTGACCAGAGAAAGGTAAAGCTGGATGTCTGCGATCAGGACCTTCAGCATTTGCGTTCGGAAAAGCCATTCGTCCTCATCGCCAACACAGCGCTGGCCGATGTGGATCACCTGGCCTTGATGTATGTGATGAGCCATTCCACCCTGCCCTACCGCATTGTTTCCAAAAAGCAGCATGCGCCCGGCCTGTTCCGGGAAATATACCTTCCGGTAAAGTACAATATCCTGCAGGTGGATGACTACCTGAACAGCATCTACAAACACCTGAGAAGGTGCCGTGACCAAAACGTCTCGGTCTGCCTGCAAATCAACTTTTCAGACCGCAGCCTGGACAACATCCTGCGCCAACGGCTGTTCAAAGGCCTGGCAAAGGTGCTGCGGAAAGTGAAAATGCCCATCGTTCCGCTCCGGATCAAAGCCCCCTTTCCCGACTTCATGCAGAGCGGCTTTGGCAGCCGCCTGGTGCAACGCAACCGGACAGCACCCTACCCGGTGACAATCCGGATCGGCAGCCCCATCAGCCCGGAAGAACAAGAGCAGTTCCCGAAACCATCGGTCTTCAAGCGCTACGTCCAATCCCGCATCTTTTCACTGGGCTCAGGCCTTGAACTCAAAAGGGTTTTCTTCGGAAATTTCCTTCAGCCTGCGGCCAAAGAAGAGCCCCTGGCAGAGCCCGTTGCCCCCGATAAAATTGCCGGCGAAATTCAAAATCTGAAATTCGACAACCTCATTGCCACACAAGGCGCCTACGACATTTTCGTCGCAACCGCCGAAGAAATACCCAATGGCCTGCAGGAAATCGGCCGGCTGCGGGAGCTTACCTTTCGATCCTCAGGAGAAGGTACCGGCAAGGCCCGTGACCTCGATGAATACGACCTCTACTACCGCCAACTGATCCTGTGGAACAGGGCCGACCAACGCATTGCCGGAGGCTACCGGATGGGGCTGGGCAACGAAATTTTTGAACACTACGGTCCCGAGGGCTTTTACATCAACAGCCTTTTCAAGATCAAACCCTGCTTTTATCCGGTGATGCCACAGTCGGTTGAGTTGGGGCGCTCTTACATCGTTCCGGAATACCAGAAGCAGCGCCTCCCGCTCTTTCTGCTGTGGAAGGGAATTTTGTATTTCCTGCTCAAAAATCCACATTACCGCTACCTGTACGGCCCCGTCAGCATCAGCAAGTTCTATTCAGACATTTCACGAAGCCTGATCGTATCGTTCATTCAGAAATACTATTTCAACGATGAATTGGCGAGGTGCCTGAAACCCCGCAAACCCTTCCGATTTCAGTCCGAAAAAGTGGACATTGACCTGCTCACCGACAGCCTCAGCAACAACCTCAAAGGCCTCGACAACCTCATCGAGGACATCGAACCCGGCCACATACGCCTGCCGGTGCTGGTGCGCCAATACCTCAAACTGAACGCCCGCTTCATCAGCTTCAACGTGGACCCCAACTTCAGCGACGTACTCGATGGCTTTATCATCCTCAACCTCAAGGATGTGCCCGTTTCCATGATCGAAGCACTGAGAAGGGAAAACCAGTGAGGGGGAGGTTTTTGGTCCCGAGGCAAGCTCGGGATTGGAGGTTTTTGGGGGAGCTGCAAAACCCTTTCAATCCCCGGACAAGCCCGGGATCAAAAACCCAATTAAAAAACCCTTTCAAAACCTTACAATTACCTTTGCAACCCTAAAAGATGAAGAATGAGTAAGATCAGAGCAATCAGCAGAGGTATTGGACTGGCAATTTTGACCTGTTGGTGTGTGGCGCCGGTGGTATTTCGCTACCTCATCGGCACCTGGGATGCCCACCACGCCCTCGAGACCCGCAAGCGCTGGGCGCGCAAAGCCATCAAATTGCTGGGCATCAAACTGGAGGTAAGTGGCAACCCCGAAATCAAAGGGGCCTGCCTGTACATTGGCAACCACCGCTCCTACATTGACCCCATCGTGGCATTGACAGAAGTGCCGGCCTGGCCCGTGGCCAAAGCCGAAGTGGCTTCCTGGCCCATCTTTGGCATTGCCGCCAAAATGACGGGCATACTCTACGTGAAGCGGGAAGACCGCAACAGCCGGGCATCCACACTGAAAGCCATTGAGCAACTGCTCGAAGAGGGACACCAGGTGTTGATTTACCCGGAGGGCACCACGCACCTCGAACCATTTACGAGGAATTTCCGGCCCGGCACTTTTAAAATGGCTGCCAACAAAGGAATACCCGTGGTGCCAATGGCCATCCATTACGCCGACCCCCTGGACGCCTGGGTGGGGAGCCAGACTTTCCCGCCCCACTTTATGCGCACCTTCGGTAAAAAGACCATCGGAGTGATACTGGCCTTTGGTGAGCCATTGATCCACGAAGACCCCAAAACCCTGATGCAAGAGACCAAATCGTGGATAGATGAGCGACTGGGTCATTGGCATGGCACCCCTCCGGTGAAAGCCAAAACCACTGCAACTACAAGTTGATACTGCATTGCGAAGCGAATTCAATCAAGGCCCTATGAAGATCGAGATTTCTGCAACAGCCCTCTTTGTCATCCTGTTTTTTTCCTTCGGCAAATCCCAGGAAGCCCGCTTTGGTGCCGGTATCGTAGCCGGCCTCAACGCCTCCCAGATACTGGGCGATGACACCGGCGGCTACAACAAACTGGGCCTGCAGGGAGGCCTCAGGGGCATCGCCCACCTTACAGACCGCTCCGACCTGTACATCGAATTGCTGTATTCGCAAAGGGGCTCTTACCAGAAGGGCATCATTGACATCAGCCTGCAATATGTGGAAGTGCCGGTGGTACTCACCTTCAAAGACTGGCTCGATGAAGACGAAGACTTCTACAAAGTAGCCGCCAACATCGGTTTCTCCTACGGCCGCCTGCTCAATGCCACCGCCGAGGGCTCCAAACACGACGACATCGTCAACCTCTTCAACGACAACGACATCAGCTTCACCATCGGGGCTGAGTACTTTACCCGTGAGAATTTTGGCTTCGGTGTCCGCTGGAGCAAGTCCTTCAATTTCCTTTACAACAAAGACAAACACGATCCCGGGCGCAATTCTCTGAGAGGCTTTTTCCTTTCTTTCAGAGGGGTGTATATTTTTTGAGGAAGCGAGGAATTGAGGAAGCGAGGAATTGAGGAATCGAGGAATTGAGGAATCGAGGATTTGAGGAAGCGAGGATTTGAGGAAGCGAGTCAGTCCCTTTCCGTCCCGTCTGTCTGTCTCACTTTCACCCAGTCTGTGCGTCAGCCAACGAGCGGTGCAAGCTCAATTCCTGAGTTCCCTGCCTGGCCGGCAGACAGGCTCAATTCCTGAGTGCACTGCAAAAAGTGGTATTTGCGTCAAAAGAGGTTATTCCTTCTGGAAAAATGTCGGACAGAGTCCGACAAGATATGGTCCCGGACATCCCGAAGAAATTTCGGG
>JALWSS010000217.1 GCA_026993525.1 Saprospiraceae bacterium | reverse complement strand
AGGGTGTAGGGTGTAGGGAGTAGGGTGTAGGGAGTAGGGTGTAGGGTGTAGGGTGTAGGGTGTAGAGTGTAGAGTGTAGAGTGTAGGGTTTGGAAGCGCTACTCTGTTCAACTCTGTTTTTAACTCTGTTTAACTCTGTGGTTAAAAAGAGTAGGGAGTAGGAGTGGTAGCCCTTTCATCCCTCATCCCTCATCCCTCATCCCTCATCCCTGAATAGGGTCGTATCTTCGCAAAAAAATTGTCATCCATGAAATCCCTCCAACTGATGTTCTTTGCCCTGGTTCTTTCATTGGCTTCCTGTGAGTCGGATTATTCTTCTTCGCAAAATACTGATTCGGGTTCCGACAGCACGGGTGTGGTTGCGGAAACGCCCGTTGCAGAGCGTGCGCCTGCCCCACCCCATTGTGACACAACAGGCACACTGCTGCCGGGCAACGAAAAATGGATGGCTGAGGAACAATTGCTCGTCAGGATATTGGCCAGCGGTGCCACCCGTGACGAACGCCTCGGCGACAGCCACCGGATGCTGGAGGTGTACAACGCCAACTGCGAGGTGCTTTTTTCATCGGAACTGGAAGTGGACCAAAGCCCGGACTTTCCCTATACCCTGGCCCGGATCAACTACAGCAAGGTGAACGGCTGGCTGGCCATACAGGGCTTTTCGCAATTTTACCTGCTGCACCTGCCCGACCTCAGGCTGGAGGGACCGCTGGAGCCTGCCTACCTCAACGAGCGCTACTCCGAGGATGCCCAGAGCGGCCGCATCAACAAGCTGGAAGTGTGGGAAGATTACCTCATCGGACAGGCCGAAGACCTCGGCACTTTCGTGTTTCGCCTGACGGAAAACGGGCCGGAGCCTGTGCTGCCCATTGCAGAATATTCCGCCGACGGCGGCTTTGAATACCACAGCCTTTTCATGCTGCAATCGGGCAAGGACCCCGAACGCCAACAACTGCTGGCACCGGAGTACAACGCCAGCACCGGCAGCCTGAAGATCACCCCCCTGCTGAAAACCCCGCAAAAGCTGAACGGCAGGCTCAACCCCGCCTTCCGGGACAATCGCTACCTGGTCATCAAGGCTTTTGACGAGGCCGGCAACAAGATTCCCATCGCCATTGACATGCTGTTACAAAAGCGCATTCCGCTGCCCGATGAGGTGGCCCGGATGAAGGACACCGACATCATCAACTGGATGCGGTCGAATTCCTGAATCGCTGTCCCTCCCGGTACGCCCCCTTTATCTAAAGTAAATTGCTATTGATAGAATTTCTTAAGCCCCCGCAGGGGCTCCTTCTATTATTGCCTTCGCTTCGCAACGGGGAGGGAAAGCCTCTCCCGGATCAACAGAACACCAACGCCATTGCGCAGCGAAAAAAAACTGAATACCCATGCGAGGAGCCACCTGCAAACGCCTGTTTTTCCTGTTACTCATTTCATCCTTTTTCATTTCCTTCGGCAATGCCCAGGAGTACTGGTCATTGCAGCGCTGTATCGAATACGCCCGTGAGCACAGCCTCAACATCAGGCAGTCGGATTACAACGTTGACCTGGCCCATGTGAACGCCCGCCAGGCCCGCCTGGAACGGCTGCCCAACCTGAGTGCTTCCGTTACCGGCGGCGTGCAATGGGGCCGCACCATTGACCCCACCACCAACGACTTCAACAACCAGCGCATCAGCTTCAACAGTTATGGCGTCAATGCCAACGCCCTCATTTACGGCGGCGGCCGCATCAACAACAGCATCCGGCAGATGGACGTGCAGTTGAAAGCCTCCGAATACGATGCGGACTACGCTTTCAACCTCACCGCACTCAACATCGCCAACGCCTACCTCCAGATACTGCAATCGGAAGAGCAACTGGAAAACGCCCAAAAGCGCCACGAACTCTCGCTGAAACAACTGGAACAAACGGAGAAACTCATCGCAGCCGGGGTCATCCCCGAAAACGACCGGCTGGACATTCTGGCGCAGGTGGCCCGGGATGAGCAGGCCATCATCCAGGCCGAAAACCTGGTGGAGTTCAATTACCTGAACCTGAAAGACCAGATGTTTCTCGACCTTTCGACGGAAATAAAAGTGGAGCCGCCGCAGGTGGTCATTCCCGCCGATGCCAACCCCGATGCACTCAATTTTCTGGAGCTGTATTCGCAGGCCGTCGGCACCCAACCCCAGGTGAAAGCCGAAGAGTACCGGCTGCAAAGTGCTATCATAGGAGAATCAATTGCGAAAGCCTCACTGTATCCAACACTGGCCGTTTTTGCGGGCATAGATACCCGTTGGTCCAGTGCGTTCCAGTCAGTTACCGGATTCCAGAGTGCTGTTCAGGAACAAACAATCTACATAGACAACACCCCGGTTACAGTGGGCTTTCCGGTTGAAATTCCCCTGCTGGAAAAAACGCCCTACAAAGATCAACTGGACCAGAACTTTGGTCAGAACCTTGGGCTCAGCCTCAGCCTGCCCATCTTCAACAACGGCCGCTCGGCCGCCAACCTGCAACGGGCGGAGATCTCCACCAAAATTGCGGATGTGAGAAACGAGCAGGTCAAACAACAACTGCGCAGCGAGGTGCAAACGGCCCTGGCCAATGCCCGTGCAGCACAGCGGGCCTACGAGGCATCGCTCAAATCTTACGAGGCTGCCCGGCGGGCCTTTGAAAACGCCCAGAAGCGCTTCGACCTCGGCTCCATCAACACCCTGGAATACACCTCGGCCAGAAATGCCCTCGACGTGGCGGAAAACGACCTTACCTTCAACCGTTACGATTACCTGTTCCGATTGAAGATCCTCGATTTTTACCTCGGGCGTGAGATCAAACTCGACTGATGACCGGCCTTCGGCCGCAAGCGGCCAACAGCTAAAACTTTCACCAACTTGCAAGATGCTATCATGGAACAAAAGAAAAATCGAAACAATAAATGGTACTGGATAGGGGGTGCTGTGCTGCTCCTGCTCATCGTTGCGGTAGCGATCAAAAACCGCAACACCGAAAAAGGCATTTCCGTCCAAACCGAAAAAGCGGCGCTGCGCACCATCGTTGAATCCGTTGAGGCCAGTGGCAAGGTGTTTCCGAAAACAGAGGTCAAGATCAGCTCCGATGTTTCCGGAGAGATCGTCGAGCTCTTAGTCAATGAAGGCGACAGCGTGACCAGGGGTCAGGTGCTGGCCCGGGTGGATCCCGAGGCCTACCAGAGCCAGGTGGAGCGCGCCGCTGCCGGCGTGAACAGTGCCAGGTCGGCTGTGGCCAATTCCCGCTCGCAGTTGCAATCCGCCAAAGCCCAGAAAGAGCAGATCGAGGCACAGTTGATGAACGCCCGTGATATCCACAAGCGCAACGAAAAGCTGTACAAAGAAGGCGTCATTTCGGAACAGGAATACGAGGCCTCCCTGGCCAATGTGCGCACCCTGGAAGCCAACCTGCGGGCAGCGGAAGCCAACATCAAATCAGCCGAGGAAAGCATCAAGGCCGCCGAGTTTCAGGTGCGCAGTGCCGAGGCCACCCTCAAAGAGATCAACACCAGCCTGAAGCGAACCACCATTTACGCCAGCATGAGCGGCATCGTGTCAAAGCTCAATGTGGAAAAGGGCGAGCGGGTGGTTGGTACCTCCATGATGGCCGGCACCGAGATACTCCGCATTGCCGACCTTTCTGAAATGGAAATCCAGGTAGAAGTGCCGGAAAACGACCTGCCCCGCATCAATCTCGGTCAGGAAGTGCAAATTGAAATCGATGCCTACCTGGACCGCAAATTCAAGGGAACGGTGGTTGAGATCGCACACAGCGCCAACAACCTCATTTCCGCTGCCGGCACCGTCAATCTCACCTCCGAGCAAGTGACCAATTTCGTCATCACCATTGACATCGATCCAACCTCGTACGCCGACCTGGTGAAAGCCGGCAAGCCCTACCCCTTCCGCCCCGGCATGTCTGCCTTCGCAAAAATCCTGACCAACACCAAAGAGGACATTGTCTCCCTGCCCATTCAGGCAGTCAGCACCCGGGAGCCCAAAGAACTGGAAAAAGCCGGCAAAGCAAAGGCGGTCAGCCAGTCGGACTCCCCCCTCGGTGACGATTATGTGGAAGTGGTCTTTGTGGTGGAAGAAGGTGACACCGTCAACATGGTGCAGGTGAAAACCGGCATCCAGGACGATGAATACATCGAGATCGTTTCCGGTGTATCAGAAGGCCAGGAGGTGGTCACCGGCCCTTACAGCGCTGTTTCCAAAAAGCTGAAACAGGGCGACCACATCAAACGTGACAACGAGAAAAATGACGGAGAGGAAAACTCAGAGGAAGAATAAACTGAATCAGCTTTTTCCTTCGGAAAAAAGGTTCACCCGACGTGGTTTGGTGAACCTTTTTTGTTGACGCCGGCCACTGCCAGTACCTCACAGGAGCTAACTTTCAGATAGCTCCTGTTTTCATTTTAAAGCCTTGCCAGTAGCGGGCTTGTCGCCCGGCGGCCGGTCCTTTGGTCGTTGGCAGTATAATCACGACCTGAAGGTCGTGGTACCGGCACACCCTGTTTATCCACCTTAGGTGGGAAGGGTATGTTACAATCCGGCCACTGCCAGTACCGGCACCTCGGCGTGGTTGACCAGGGCTTCCACCACGCTGCCAATCAACATTCTCCTCAAGGGATTGCGATCATCGTTGCCGATGCCGATCAGCTTCACATCCAGTTCCCTGGCCAGAAAACGAATGCCCTCGTCCACGGAGAAACTTTTGACGAGGTGAGAATGAATGGCCAACGGAGCGGCTGCCTGTTCAAAAACAGCCAGGTTTGCCCGGAGCTTGTCCTGCCGGGCGGTCAACAGATTGGAATGAACCCGCATCAGGTGTATTTCCGGAAGGAATGGCTCTACCAGCTGTTTGAACTTTTGAAAAACCGGCAAATCCTCAGAACGGAATTGCGAAGCGAACAGCACCTTGTCGAAGTTGAGCTTTTCGAGTGGCTTTTTGATGACCAGCACAGGGCAATCCACCATTCTGACGACCCGCTGTGCATTGGAACCGATGAAGTACTCGCTCTTACCGCTTTTTCCATGCGAACCGATGATGACCAGGTCAATGCCATGCGTGGCTGCGTAACCGGCAACTGCCCGCCAAAGTGCCTGCCGCTGCTCAACCAGTGTAAAGGAGGCTGAGGGATAGCGTTTGAGCAGCAGGGAAATGAGTTCCGGATCGGTTTCCCTGTTTTTCACATGGAGCAGGTGCAAGCGGGCAGAAAAGCGGCTGCACCACCGCTCCGCCACATGCAGGGCTGCCGATGCGCATTCAGAGAAATCAATGGGTACGAGAATGTTTCGCATAAATCAATCTTCCCCGTGCATTTCCTTCCAGGCCTCTTCAGAATGGCCGCCTTTCCGGTTTTGTTCAGCAAGGGTCCAGCTGTCAGTTTTGGTGGTTTGGAGCCAAAGGTTACCGGAACGCCTGAACACCTGGACGTTCAGTCCATACTTGCTCCAGAATTGATTTTCCAGTTCGGCCACAGTCATTTCCGGTTTGATGGTCAATTCACCCTCGTTGTGGATTTTCCTTACCTCACCGATGGAAAGCAAGGGGTCAAACTGTGCATCTGGCGGTGAGGGTTTTCCCTCTTCGTGCTTTCCTTTGTAAAACTGAATGCGCAGGTAAGGGAAGAGCTTTTGAAATTCCTGTTGAATGTCTCTGATCTTTTTATCGTCGGAAATTCTCATCGCAATTGCTTTTGAGGGTAGTCAGGTAAGTAATGCCCAAATATATTTTTTCGGTTCATCCCTGCAATTGACGAAAATCAGTCCTTGCGAATGACAATCGTTTTTGACGAAGAGAAATTCGCTATGTTTGGAGCCATTGAAAACCAAAAGTTTCCGGTCATGCGCTTTATTCTTCTTTCGTTCCTTTCCTCCTTAATATTTTTTTCCTGTTCCCAAACGCCGTCCGGTTTTGTGGCCAATGACCAGGGGTACGACCCGGAAGCCCGACTGGCAGCACTGGGCATCGAGTTGCCGGAAGCCGCTACGCCGGTAGCCAATTATGTGAATGCCGTCAGAACGGGCAACCTGCTCTTCCTGGCCGGCAAAGGCCCCAAAAAGGCCAATGGTGAGTACATCACCGGAAAGGTGGGCAGAGAACTCAGCATCGAGCAAGGCTACGGGGCTGCCAGGCTGACGGGCATCGCCCAACTGGCGGTTCTGAAAGCCGAATTGGGGAACCTGAAAAAAGTGAAACGGATCGTGAAAGTGACCGGCATGGTCAATTGCACCCCGGATTTTGCCATGCAGCCGGAAGTCATCAACGGTTTTTCCGACCTGATGGTGGAGGTATTCGGTGAACGGGGAAAACACGCCCGGGCAGCCGTGGGGATGAATTCACTGCCCCGGAATATCGCCGTCGAAATAGAAATGGTGGTAGAGGTGGAATGAGGGGTTGGAGTGGCCTTCGGCCATTGTTAAGAGGAGTTTAGAGGGGTTGCTCCCGATCCATAAAATAGCGTACTTTTTGAAGTGCATCCTGGACTTACCTCACCAACAACTTTTCGTGAATGCGCCCGGCAGGGCTGACCAATTCCACCAGGTACAAACCCGGAAGCAGGCTGCTTATATCAACCGGTCCGCCATCAAACTGCCGGTTCAATTCCAATCTGCCGGAAGTGTTGTAAATCAACACTTCGCTGATTCCTGCATTTTCGGCATCCAACAGTTGGAACTGGCCGTTGGCGGGATTTGGCGAAAGGCTGACAGGCCTTCTGCTTTCAAATTTGATGGCCACCACGGCGCTGTACGCCACCGTGCCGTCGAGGTCCACTTGTTCCAGGCGGTAGTAGTTGACGCCGTTGGCCGGAGCCTCATCCACAAACTCGTACCGGTTTTCCTGATCGGGATACTCGCTGGCCGGCACCTTGCCGATGTCAGTGAACAGTTCTCCCAAAGTGGCCCGCTGGATGTTGTAATGGCTGTTGTCGGTTTCGCTGGCGGTGGTCCAGTACAGGTGCACCTGCCCGCCGGCCTTTTCGCCCCTGAATTCCACCAGCTCTACCGGAAGCGCTGCAGTGGCAAAGTAAACGCCGTAGTCTTCGGATTCGCCTTCAGCGAGGGTTTGGCAAGGATCTGTCGTGGGGTATGGCCGGTTCACGATGACCCTGGCCCGAAGTATTTGCCCGGTAACGGGTGAAGATGAACTGGTGAATGCCAATCCCGGATCGTTGGAGCTGGAAACTACACCGCCACACCAAAGTGAATTGCTGGAAGCGACCAATTCTCCGGCATCCGACATATCTCCGTCATTGTTGTAATCAATGAAAAAACGGATGCCTTTGAATTCCGTGTTGGTGGGACAATCAATCGTCACCGAGATCCCATACGAGGTATTGGTGGAGAGGTTGGTAAGATCGGTACAGGTATAGTCAGTGTAGGAGCCCGTGGCGGTAGAATTGCTGATGGTATTGAGCGCAAAATAGGTCAGCCCGCCTGAGCCACCCGAAGTGGTACAACTGGCAGTGGTAGGGTCATCAACGTTGATGTAATTGCTTTCTGTCAGCGAGCTGCTTCCCGAAACAATGGTCACATCGTGAGAGCCGGTGGTGGAATAGGTGACCGAAGGCTGCTGTGCCGTGGATGTGGCGGGGGTTCCGTTCTGAAACGTCCAGGTGCGGGTGAATCCGTTTTTCGATTTGTCTTTGAATTGTACGGCATTACCGGTACAAACCGTCACCGGCTCGGCCAGAAAGCTGGCCACCGGCGTGCCGGTGCAGGTAGCCAGGCAGCTGTAGGTTGGCAGGTTGGTGTCAAATGACGAAACAGAAGCCGACGACCAGTCATCTGTGTTGTTGATGGCCGGTGCCATGATGTAGGGGCTGCCCGAGGCATCGTGACTGGCGCTGAAGTTGTGCCCCATCTCATGCGCCTGCAAGACCCGGTCCTGCCAGGCCACGCCCAGGTACTGGCAGATGTTGTACCGAAAAGAAGAACAAACCACATCCACCCAGGCCAGGCCAATGGTTGTGCCATCGAGGTCCCGGCCGGTCCAAAGGGTGGCCAAATCATGGGTAGCGGTAAAGCCGGTGGGTCCCCAACTGGTAAAATCATCGAGCAAGGTGCCCGCATCAGTCGAAGTGGTCCATTCTTCGGGCAAAACCGAGTCAACGAATTGCTCCACCAGGATCAGCTCCACATTGTCGGTGAACTCATGGCGGTAGTTGACGGCCACTGTGTTCAACACACTGATATTTCTCGATTCAACCGCGCTGACACTGCCCAGGGTGGTAAAAAGCAAATAGTCGGAAGCGAGTGCCACTTCGGCTTCCAGACAGGAATTCACCTTGTTGTTTCCCGGGTTCACGGGTACAGGATTCTTTGAGATTTCCTTCACTCCGCAATGGACTTCATCGCCCGGCTTCACATCCGATGCCCGGTAAACGACGAACTGGTCCCTCGGTGCTTCCGTATCAAAAAGCCAGACCGGCTCGATGAACCAGCTGTCATCGCCAATTTCAAAGAACCCATAGATCATTTCAGGAGCAATGGTCAGCGCTGCCAGGTTTCCTCCCGGCGCCTGTCCCTGAAAGGTGTAAATCTCAACGGGTACGGCCTGTTGGATTCCCTGCGGGGTTTTGACACGAATGGAGTACCCTTTGGCTTTGAGGTTCACTTCCTCCATCCGGGTGCGCCAGTGGTGCGCTGCCCCCAGTTTAAAATCAAATTCAACGGATGAACTGCCGGACCTGAGGCGATCGAGGAGGCTGCCAACATCTACCTGGTAAACAGCGTAGCGGGCAAAGTTTGCTTCCAGCTCGTTTTGCGAAGAAGGCGCTGGAATTTCGTTACCGTAAATGGTGAAAGTCTGCGAATGAAGCGGCATGACCAAAAGTACAAATACCGCAATCAGGGAAAGGACAATTTGATGCATCGTTCAAGTAAATGTGGAGGTGGGGCGGCCATGAGTTATACTCAAAACGAAGTGGTTTGGGCGGCGGAGCCGCCCAAACTCCCCATCCACACAGGACGGGAGTGATGAATTATTCTCAAACCACTTCGGATCGGGTATAGTAAGTGCAATGTTAACAAGAAAATAACAGCCGGTGTTCGATAGCGGAAAAGAATTTTCACATGCACAGGCTGCCCCCTACAATGGCAGGATTTTGGTGATACCTGGTTGTTCCCCTCTCTCAAGGCTGTTCTCACCCTTTCCCCCGTTGCACTCCCCACAGCCGGAACCGGTCATACTCAAACGACGAGAACTATGAAGGCGCTTCTCTCCCTTGCACTTTGCCTGGCTTTGTCCGCATTGACTATTCCCCTTTCTGCCTGCCACCTTTCAGACCTCACGCTTGATTCCGTCGTCCAGAGCGGAAGCAACTACGACATCTATGTGGAACTGTGCATAGGCGGAGGGCCCGGTGGGGCGGACAACCACACCAAAAACTTCCAATTTGCATTTTATTCAAGTGCAGCCCTAAACGTTTTGAGCTATACCCCCCAGATCACATCCTCCATCAGCACCACCTTCGATGCATTTGACCTGGGACCCGACGCATACCCGGCCGGGGCTGCAAACATTCTCTATACCGACAATTGTTTTTTTCCTTCCTGCGGCTTCTATGAGTGTATCAATTCATCAGGATGCGGCAGCGCTGCCCACCAGGTCTGCCATCAGTTTATCTTCACGCTCGATGCCCAACCCGATTCGATCCGGGTATTGGGTATTGAGGGTAACTCCGTTCCGACCGACGGTTGCTATCCCGACGCCGACATGATCGCCTACCTGGCCGGCTCGCCCCCGCCCCTGCCGGTGGAAATGACCGACTTCACCGCCCGGCCACTGGCAGACGGACAGGTTCAGCTTCGCTGGCAAACCGCACAGGAGATCAACGTGAACCGCTTCGAGGTTTTACGAAGCAACGACGGCATCCACTACCAACTTGCCGGCACCGTGGGGGCCTGCGGGTCCTGCTCTTTTACCAATTACTACGAGTTCTTCGACAAACCGGCCGGCACAGGCACCTGGTACTACCGAATTATGACGGTGGACAACGACGGCGCCATAGACCACTCTCCAACGGTCACCATCGAACTAAAACCTGAAAAAAGCCTGCGCATCGCACCCAATCCGGCAGTGAGCGCAAATGCTGATTTTACCATCTACGGTCTGGAATCAAATGAAACCGGATCACCCCTGGTGCAACTGCACAACCTGCAGGGCCAGCTCATCTGGAGCGGCAAGGCCTCCAATGCCGGTGATGGTTCCGCAACCATCTCACTGGACGTGCCACTACCTCCGGGAATGTATCTCGTAAGCCTGAACGACAGACCCGGCGAACATTTCAAATTGCTGGTGGAGGATTAATGGATGAGGGATGAGGGATGAGGGATGAGGAATTGAGGAATCGAGGAATTGAAGAATCGAGGAATTGAAGAATCGAAGAATTGAAGAATCGAGGAATTGAAGAATCGAAGAATTGAAGAATCGAGGAATTGAAGAATCGAAGAATTGAAGAATCGAGGAATTGAAGAATCGAGGAATGAGTCCACTGCAAAAACCCCCAATTCATTAAATCCAATTGAAATTTGAATAATTATATGCCGGACAGAGTCCGGCTGGATGAGGCACCGGA
>JALWSS010000216.1 GCA_026993525.1 Saprospiraceae bacterium | reverse complement strand
TCCCTACCCCCCCTTCACCTCTCCACCACAAACCTTTCCGTCTTCACCGGCAGGCCGTTTTGGAGGAGTTGGAGGAAGTACACGCCCGGGGGCCAGTGCCAGAGGGGCAGGGTGTAGGTGGCCTCGCCGGCCTGGGCTTCGAAGCGGTGCAGCTCATGGCCGGAGGCGTCGAAGATGCGGAAGGAAGTTTGCCCGGCAGGCTGCCCGGGCGCAGGCCGGTAGAAAAAGTTGAGGTAGTCACGGGCGGGATTGGGATAGAGCAGCAGGCTGCCCATTTCTTTGCTTTCTTCGGTGGCATCTACAAGCTGGCAGCCGGGCACCAGGCAGCCGAAGGAGTACAGCTTCATCAGCCAGGCTTGCTGGGGGATGCTTGCTGTATCAGAAAGTTCCCTTGCCTCGCCACAAATTATCAATCCCCCATCCGGACATTCTTTCAAGTCATTGATTTTGTGGTAGCCAGGAGAAGCTGTCAGATACACATGTTTTCTTATCCATTTTGTTTCACCATCTTCTCCCAGTTTTACTATCCAACCTTCAATGGCTCCCCATTCGGGCGGAGGCAAAATGGTAGTGGATATTCCTGAGATTATGAATCCAGATCCATTTGAAAGCTTAATGATATTTGTCGTGTAAGAGTTAGAGGTTATGACAGAATCCGGGAACACCACCTCCCACACGAGTTCTTTTTGAGGGTTGAGTTTGAAGACGGCTTTGTCGAAATAAACGACATTGACGCTGGGGCGCTGCTGTTCGTGGCCGATGCCGGAGGCGATGACCAGGCTGCCGTCGTCCAACAGCACCATGTCCCGGGCCGCATCCCGCAAACCCCAACTCTCGGGGCTGAGCCAGGTCCATTGCACATTGCCCGCACTGTCAATGCCCACCAACAGGGTGCGGTAGGTGTAGTCCTGGGTGGTGACGTTGGTGTTGTCACGTTTTGCACCAATAATGTACCCCTGACCGTTTCTTATAACACAACTAGAAAGTTCATCAAAGCTTGTAGTTCCAATATTTTTAATGAATATTTCATTGCCCAAACTATCAGTTTTTAAAATAAGAATGTCTGTATTATTAGTGCCCTGTTGCATTTCAAGATTGCCAACAATTAGAAAACCATTGTCTATTGTTAACTCCATGTCTGCCACATAGACGAAAGTTTCTAAAGGATATAATGGATGTAAGTAATTTCTGAGATATAATGTATCACCATTATCAGTGTATTTTATTGAAAGGATTCTTCGAAAAGAATCTACTTCTATACCAGCTAATCCAAAACCTCCATCCTTGGTGGCGACAAATGCTGGCACCCTTGTGTCATGCCATGTGAAAGGACTTGATATTTTATTCTGAAATTGCAAATTGCCAATCGTGTCTAATTTTGAGAAAAAAGAAGCTATTGGGTTTGGGTAAATGGTGTCGAGAATTATCCCTGAAATGTAAATGCAACTATCAGTGGGTATTACCCCTGCTGCCAAAGCAGCAGGATACCCGAAGCTTGTCCGAATGTTAAATGTATTTTGAGCGGGAGCTCTATTTGTTAAAAAAAATATTGAAATTAGAATTAATACCCTCATTTTCTGAAATTTTGAAACAAGGGGGCTGGGACAACAGCCCCCTTGTTTGTTATTATTTACTTGCTTACTATGACTTTTATGGTTTTCAGATTTGTACCGTTTACGTCTAATGAAAGTAAATAGATGCCTGGGAGCAAAGAGGTGGAAGACAATTGAACAGTTCCCGCTGAGCCTTCAAGCTTGACAAGTTTTAGAATTTTACCTGAAAGGTCCTTCAGTTGTACGTTGGCTACCTGATAACCATCTTCCAGCCTGTAATGAATTTCAAAAGAACCCTTAGATGGATTAGGATCGGCTGTAAAGAGAAATGCTTCAAACTGATATTGCACCTCCTCCGGCAGTTTCAGCCCCTGCTGGCCACCCGAGGGCAGAATAATGGCCGGCTGGTAGCTGTAGCCTTTGTACTCGTTGAGCAGGTTTTGGGCCTGGGCGGAAGCGTAGTAGTCGCCCGCATCGGCGATGCCTGCCAGGATGGTTTCGTTGGCATCGGCCATTTGCTGTCCGGTCTGGCCCTGGCGCTGTATTTTCATCGAAATATGCATGAGCAGTAAATTTTTGAGGAATATCACCTGGCCAAATTTATCCTTTTCCTTCGGTAAATGCCACTCCGGTGCGGGTCTTTGTCGGCCCCTGTCCTTAACCCTTGCCTTACACGGAGGTTTTTCTTTGGGGTTTTTGGTCCCGGGCTTGTCTCTCGGGATTGGGAGGTTTTTCCCGAAGCTGCGTCCGGGAGGTTTTTGGGCGCCCAACGCTGGCAGGGTTCGGAACCACTGCCAGCGTTCGCGATGGAGGCCGCAACCGGAAGTTGCAAGCTGATAATGCCTCTCACGGAGAACACCGAGAACACAGAGTTTTTTCTCTGTGCCCGCCGTGGCCTCTGTGAGAGGAAAAACCGTGTGATAATTCAGGCCGCAACTGGAAGTTGCAACCTGAGACCACAGGGCCCACGGAGTTTTTTTCTCTGTGTTCGCCGTGGGCGCTGTGAGAGGAAAAACCGTGTGATAATTCAGGCCGCAACCGGAAGTTGCAACCTGAGCCCACGGAGATTTTTCTCTGTGTTTTTGGGAGGTTTTTCCCGAAGCTGCGTCCGGGAGGGTGTTCCGGTGAAGAC
>JALWSS010000215.1 GCA_026993525.1 Saprospiraceae bacterium | reverse complement strand
GCGCCAGCAACCACGCTGGTTCCTCCCGAAATTTCTTCGGGACGTCCGGGACCATATCTTGTCGGACTCTGTCCGACATTTTTCCAGAAGGAATAACCTCTTTTGACGAGAATACCACTTTTTGCCCCGATATCCCGAAAGCCTTCGGGATCGGGGGACTCAGGAATTGAGGAATTGAGAGGGGGGGGCACTTTCAGTTGTCGGAGTTCAAAATAGGGGCGAATTCAAATTTTGGTACTGTACTCAGCAAGCTCCAAGAGCATTCCTATTTTGCCAAAATCATTTTGAATTCTTCTGTGTCAATCACGCGGACTTTAGGGAAATCAATTTGTTCCAGAATTTGGAAATCCCGATCATGAGTTACAATGTAACCGGCATTGGACGTTTACTAAACCTCCAAAGGTTTAGTAAACGTGGGTTACTGCAACGGTTTGACCCAAGATGCAGTTCATCACTTCCCTTCCAGCCACCTTCGTGCATTCAGGAGTACCTCAATCCAGGGCGAAATTTCATCGCCATTGCGGTCTGCCGGGTTCGGGGATTGGACGTTTACTAAACCTCCAAAGGATTAGTAAACGTGGGTTACTAGCCACCTCCGTGCATTCAGGAAAATAATGGTTCTATGAAAATTCAGATTGGAAGATCGGTGAGCGTTTAGCCAAAGGAAGGAGTCAAGGTTGTTCGCCTGCCAATTCCAATACCTTGAGTTTTAGACTTTCTTTAATGAAGAACCTGGCTTTTATTTCAAGTAGGTCAATCAGAGGTTTAACTTGTGAGATATGTCCATGTTTCTTGGCAAGTAAAAAGACACCCAACACGCCAATTGTTCTCAGGCCTTCTTGCTTTGCAGCGATTCTTCCCATTTTTTCGTCAATTAACAGGTAATCGGCATGTAATTCTTTGGCCAATACAATGGCTTCACTTTCACCTTCATCCAGTAATCGGGAATACTTCCTGACTAATTCATCGTCTTTGGGCTTCTGAACATCCAGCCAGGGGGCTTGTCGAAGAACAGAAAGGTCATGCTGAAATATATTTTCCAATACACTCAACTCATCCATCACCTTTCTGGGAATGATTATCCTACCGAACAAGGCAGGCAGGAGGTCAAGTTTTTCAATGAGGAATAAACTGGAAAGTGGTGATGTGTCACTTACAATCAGCATCAGGAGGGAATGATTCAATCGCTTTCAAATCATCGAAAAGATCTTCTTCATCGTAATGGTAAGGAACTTTTCGTTCTGCAAGCAGCTTCCTGAAGCTGAACCAGTCCATCCCGGCAAGTTTGTGAGCCTGGCCAAAAGAAATCTTGCCATTGGCATACAGCGCAATGGCCAATTCTATCAGCAATTCACTTTCTGAGAATTGACCTTCGGGTAAGACACCTTTTGGTAGCTGCAGAAGCATGGGTAATGATTTTGCTGCAATTTACAACAGTTTGACCAAAGGTGCAGTTTATCCCCTCTCCTCCAGCCACCTCCGTGCATTCAGGAACACCTCAATCCAGGGCGAAATTTCATCGCCATTGCGGTCGGCCGGGATCGTGGATTGGACGTTTACTAAACCTCCAAAGGTTTAGTAAACGTGGGTTACTGCAACGGTTTGACCCAAGATGCAGTTCATCACTTCCCTTCCAGCCACCTCCGTGCATTCAGGAACACCTCAATCCAGGGCGAAATTTCATCGCCATTGCGGTCGGCCGGGTAGTTGGCCCAGTTCCACCTGAACATGGAGCGTTCGAAGTGGGGCATGGTGGCCAGGTGGCGGCCATCGGCGCTGGCGATCATGGCGGCGTTGTAGTCGCTGCCGTTGGGGTTGGCGGGGTAGGCATCGTAGCCGTATTTGGCCACGATGTTGTACTCGCGCTCGGGCAGGGGCAGGTGAAATTTGCCCTCTCCGTGGCTGACCCAGATGCCCAGCCGGCAGCCGGCCAACGAGTGCAGCATCACCGAATTGTTTTCCGGAATGACCACCGAGGTGAAGATGCTTTCGTGTTTTCGGGACTCGTTGTGGAGCATGCGGGGTGGGGTGGGGTGTTCCGGGTTGATGAGGTTGAGTTCCACAAAGAGCTGGCAGCCGTTGCAGATGCCCACCGAGAGCACATCGTCCCGTTTGAAGAAATTGTCGAGGGTCTGTTTTGCTTTTTCGTTGTAAAGAAAGGCCCCGGCCCAGCCTTTGGCAGAGCCGAGCACATCGGAATTGGAAAAGCCACCCACGGCACCGATGAAGCGCACGTCTTCCAGGGTTTCCCGGCCGCTGATGAGGTCGGTCATGTGTACGTCTTTCACGTCGAAGCCGGCCAGGTACATGGCGTGGGCCATCTCCCGCTCGGAGTTGCTGCCCTTCTCACGGATGATGGCGGCTTTGATGCGGGGTTGGCTTGTTGGGCGCACCGGCCGCAGCCCTTTGAAGCCCTTCGGGAAAACGTATTGGAGGGGTTGCTTTTTGTAGTTGTTGAATCTTATCGTCGCAAGGTCGCCGGCGGTTTGGTGGCGGTCAAGCAGGTAGGAGGTTTCATACCAGGTATCCCGCAGCGCTGCCACGTCGAAGCGGTGAACCTCTGCGCCATTCTTTACCGACAAAACGGCATTTGCCGAAGGAAATCCAATTTTTACGAAGGAAATACCCGCCTTTTCCAATGCCGTTTCAGCAGTTTCATCGGTGGCCTGGAATACCACCCCGCTGTTTTCAGCGAAGAGCAGTTTTACACTGTCGGCTTCGCCAATGGCGCTGAGGTCAATGTCGGCCCCGAGGCCCACATCGGCGAAGCACATTTCCAGCAGGCAGGTCAGCAGTCCGCCGGCTGAAACGTCGTGGCCGGCCAGCACTTTGCCTGATTTGATGAGTTGCTGAAGCACATCAAAGGCCCGGGCAAAATAACCGGCATCCTTTACGGTGGGAGCCTGTTCGCCAAGCTTGTTCAGGGACTGTGCAAAAGATGAACCGCCCAGTTTGAAACCGTCACCGGAGAGGTTGAGGTAGTAGATGGGGCCTCCGTCTTTTTGCAACACCGGTTCCACAACGGCGCTGCGGTCATCGCAGTGGGCCGCCGCCGAAACGATGACCGTGCCCGGCGAGAGCACCTCGTGGCCATCGGGGTATTTCTGTTTCATGGAGAGGGAGTCCTTTCCTGTCGGAATGTTGATGCCGAGGGCGATGGCAAATTCCGAAATGGCCTCCACCGCTTCGTACAGGCGGGCGTCTTCGCCTTCGTTTTTGCAGGGCCACATCCAGTTGGCAGAGAGCGACACAGAGCGCAGGCCCTTCTCCAACGGTGCCCAGACGATGTTGGTCAGTGCTTCGGCAACGGAGTTGCGGCTGCCGGCAACGGGGTCTATCAGCCCGCTGACGGGGCTGTGGCCGATGGACGTGGCAATGCCGGCTTTACCGTCGTAATCCAGGGCCATCACTCCACAGTCGTTCAACGGTAGCTGAAGCGGTCCGGCACATTGCTGTTTGGCCACCAGCCCACCCACGCAGCGGTCCACTTTGTTGGTGAGCCAGTCTTTGCAGGCCACGGCCTCCAGCCTGAGTACGTTGCGGATGTAATCCTGGATTTTCGATGCGTCGTAATCAACATCCTGGTATTTGCGGAGCACCCGCCGGTCTTCCACGATGGTTTTTGGCGAACTGCCGAACATATCTGACAGCGCCAGGTCCATCGGCTTTTCGCCCGTTTTGGAGGAGAAAAACGTGAACCGGCCGTCGCCGGTCACATCACCCACTTCGTAGATGGGTGCCCTTTCCCGTTCCGCAATTTTGCGAAGCAGGTCAATGTGTTCTGGGTGGATGACCAGCCCCATGCGTTCCTGCGATTCGTTGCCGATGATCTCTTTGGCGGAGAGGGTAGGGTCTCCGACCGGCAATTTGTCCAGGTCGATTTTGCCGCCTGTTTGTTCCACCAGTTCTGAGAGGCAGTTGAGGTGGCCGCCGGCGCCGTGGTCGTGGATGGATACGATGAAATTCTCCTGGCTTTCCACCACGCCCCTGATGGCGTTGGCCACCCGTTTTTGCATTTCGGGATTGGAGCGCTGCACGGCGTTCAGCTCGATGCCGGAGTCAAACTCACCGGTGTCGGCGGATGAGACCGCAGCGCCCCCCATGCCGATGCGGTAGTTGTCGCCGCCCATCACCACAATTTTGTCATTTTCACTGGGGTGGCCTTTGAGGGCCTGTCCGGCTTTGCCGAAGCCCACACCACCGGCCAGCATGATGACCTTGTCGTAAGCCAGCTGGCGGCCGGCTTCTTCGTGTTCAAAGGTGAGCACCGAGCCGGCAATGAGCGGCTGGCCGAATTTGTTTCCGAAATCAGAAGCGCCGTTGCTGGCTTTGATGAGGATGTCAAGCGGGGTCTGGTACAGCCATTGGCGCCCGGGCATGCCCTGCTCCCAGGGCCGGTCGTTGCGCAGCCGGGTATAGGCCGTCATGTACACCGCCGTACCGGCCAGCGGGATAGAACCCTTGCCACCGGCCAGTCTGTCACGGATTTCTCCGCCTGAGCCCGTGGCGGCACCGTTGAAGGGCTCCACGGTGGTTGGAAAGTTGTGGGTTTCCGCTTTCAGTGAGAGCACGGACTCAAACGGTTTTTTGTCATAAAATTCCGGTACGTCCGGTCGCCCGGGTGCAAACTGTTGAACGACGGGGCCCCGCATAAAAGCCACGTTGTCTTTGTAAGCTGAAACGATGTCGTTGGGGTTGGCCCGGGAGGTTTTTTTGATGAGTCTGAACAGCGAATCGGGTTTCTCCTCCCCGTCAATGACGAAGGTGCCGTTGAAGATCTTGTGACGGCAGTGCTCACTGTTGACCTGTGAAAAGCCGAATACTTCTGAGTCGGTCAGCTTCCGGCCAAGTCTTTCGGCAAGGCTGTTCAGGTAGTCAATCTCTTCTTCGCTGAGCGCAAGTCCTTCCCGCTCGTTGAAAGCGGCGATGTCATCGATTTCCAGAATGGGTGCCGGCTCGATGTCAATGTCGAAGATGGTCTGGTTGAGCTCGCTGAATTTCTGCGACAGCATGGGGTCGTAAGCGTCACCTTCCTGAATGCGGGTGAACTCCTCCAGGCGCACGATGCCCCGGATGGCCATGTTTTGGGTGATCTCTACCGCATTGGTGCTCCAGGGTGAGATCATCGTGGCCCGGGGGCCTACAAATGGGCCGCGAAGGCTCTGCTCACCGATGAGCGGTTCGTTGCCGAAGAGCCAGATGAGTTTGCGAATGTCCCCGTCCTCCAATTGCCGGTTGGTCTGGACAGCATAGACTTTTGTATCAGGGTTGCCAAAGAAAAGAATCATGACAGGTGGTCATGCCATTTTGTGAAAAGAAGGGGTAAAGGTAGGTGTTTGGGAGGATTGGCCAGGGAGAATGATTCTTTTCGATTTGCTTCTTTCTTCGAGAAATGAAATCCTGGAACCATCAGGCTCTGTGCTTCCAGCGGATCTTTTAGATGTCAGTCAGGCATTAATTACTGAGGAAAGCAAGGAACTATGATTTCAGGAAGCACAGGAATTGGTTAAGGGATTGCAATTTGAGCGTAAATTACTTGTATACAGTATATTAAGGGTTGTGAAGGGTTGTATATGATTAGGCTAACTCTTCCATGCTCCGTTCTGGGAATAAGAGCAGAGCAAATTTGGGAACCGAGAATCACGATCCATTATCTGTGCCATTTTGATCGCCGGGGGTAGCTGTACAAATGATTTCATTTTAGGCTGATTTAGAAGGCCTTTTCCTTCAATTCCTATTTGGAGTAATGTCTTGAAATCGGATTGTAATTTTAGTTCTATTGTTTTCACAATAAGGTTAGACACTGAGAATAAATCTTTTGCATATACTAGTATTTTATAAATAGTAAATTAACACATTTAAAGTATTTGTATTTGTATAATTTTGTTATACTTTCGCAAAAGCGTAAAAATGGATTTTTATTAAAATTTTTGAGTTATGAAATGGATCTTTGTGTTTGTTATTGGAATCGTACTCGGGGCTACTTTAACAATAGGATATTATCTTAATTCAAATTTAAAGGAATTGAATCAAATCATCTCTTTACAGGACGAGATTGAGAAGATAATAGAGAAGGACATAAATGGAGAAAGTTTGACAAAGGCTGACTGTCAAACTTTAAATAATTACATTGATCTTCTTATGAGATTTGAGCTCCAACCAATTGATAGTGTAGGAGATAGAATAAATGCCGCAATAGGCCCCAATGGAGATTGTAGTGTACCATTCACTTCATTAGATGTAGATGATAGTCCCTCTTTCAATTTTTTGCCCATCATAATGCTTTGTGTCTTTCGCATCGTATGGTAGTATCCTGAAACATGGTTAGGGAGAAGATTCATGCTTTACCGCAAAGTGTCAGAATGGAGCTTTTTTATTAGTCAAAGGATGTATCTTTTCGATATGATTAGTTGGCTTTTAACCTCGGGTGGTCTTGATAAGGAATAAGAGTATATTCGGTATATGTTCAAATTTTTTAGTTGTTTATATAGTAATAATTTTTTAGATACAAAAACATGATGTACCTTCGATTCTATGTACTGGCCTTAGTTTGCCATAGGAAGAGAAAGAACATGTTTAATTAATTCTCACTTCGATGGAATCGATAAGTCCCCTTGTTGAATGGTGTAGGCAACGAATTGCCCAAGGAGAAACACATTTAGTGATTTCAGAGCTTGAGAGAATGCAAATTTCTTCGGTTCGAAATCATATCGCCTTGATTTCAAATCGTTGGAAAGAACTACAACAACAAAGAATCTTAGATACAATTAGTCGGACTGATTACGAGCTCGGTAGAAACAAAATAAATTCGGATTTACTTGGACTTTTAGACTTGGTGGAAAGAGGAGAATTTACACCAAACTCTCCAAAAGTCAATACCAATTCAAGAAGAATTATTGTTCCAGCACTTCTAGCTATTGGTATGTTAGTGATTGGTTGGTTCGCTTGGCTCAAAATAGGGTTAAATTCAAATGATATCTATAATAAGTCTTCTTTGGACAAGGAATACCCGAAACAGAGAGCAGCAGACAGACATAGCGATGAACAACCAGAAGAATCCGTTGATAGAGCCTCTTTAACTCCAACATACAAAGCCAAAACTCTGGAACTTGAGACTAGCCAAGGAAGCCAAAACGCAGAGCCTATAAAAGGGAACAATGGATTGGAAGAAAGTGGTTCAAGGAAGACCAAACCTGTTTTCAAAGATTACCAAGAAGCGTTGAAGTATGCCTCGAGCCTTGAATCCAAGGATGATGCACTAGAATGCCTGAAGGATGCAATTAAGTTAACAGCTTCAAACCAAGAAAAAGGATACGCCTATTACTGTCTTGCTATGTTCTACTATAATAAACTCAAGGACCAGGATGAAGCTATTGAATGGCTTGAAGAGGCTTACAACATTGACCCAATTCCTAAGTATAAAAAGAAGATCGAGTCTATAAGACTTGTACAACACATGGAATAGTGGTCAGAAGTTTCTGGGAATCATCTATAGGATGAAAATTGAGGTGTAATCATCTGGAAAAGAAATGATTACAAAACTAGCGAATCGTTAAGTTCCGAGATTCCGACGGATCTTTTAGGCTTTAGCCAGGCACTGCCGGGTCATTTCCCGGATTTTCTCCAGGTCGAAGTTTCCACGGGCATCTTTGGCCATCAACTTTGACCCCATACCGACACATACAGCCCCGGCATCGAACCACTTTTTCAGGTTTTCACAAAAGAACTGACCACATTGTTTCTGCCAGCCGGCGCACCTCCATTGTACATTCCGGACAACAAAAAAGCCGCTTGCCATCGGTACAGCAAGCGGCTTTTAAATCTGAGAGATGTGATCCCGACAGGATTCGAACCTGTGACCGTCTGCTTAGAAGGCAGATGCTCTATCCAGCTGAGCTACGGGACCGTTAAAGCGGCGCAAAAGTAAGTTTTTTCAAAAAAACGCAAGCTCCTTTGTTGCGAAGCGAGTTGAGTATTTTATCTACCTTCAGCCCGCAACTGAACATACTGTGAAATGAGTGAGATCAAAATAGAAGCTTCCTGGAAAGCGGCCCTGGCTGAAGAATTTGAAAAGCCCTACTTTCAAAACATAGCAGTTTTTCTGAAGAAACAACTTTCATCGGGAAAGGTCATCTACCCGCCCGGGCCCTTGATCTTCAATGCCTTCAACACCACTCCCTTCGATGCGGTTGAAGTAGTGATCCTGGGGCAAGACCCCTACATCAAACCCGGTGAAGCCATGGGGCTTTCCTTTTCGGTGCCCAAAGGCGTAAAGATTCCTCCGTCCCTCCAAAACATCTTCAAAGAAATTGAGAACGACGTCGGTTGCCCGATGACCCAACGAAGCCACGGCGACCTGACCTGCTGGGCAGAGCAGGGCGTATTCCTGCTCAACGCAGCCCTCACCGTGGAACGGGGAAAGTCCAACTCCCACGCCACCGTTGGCTGGCACACGTTTACCGATGCCGTCATCGCCAAACTTTCCGAAGAAAAAGAAGGGCTGGTGTTTATGCTCTGGGGAAACTTCGCCCGGAAAAAATCCGCCCTCATTGACCCTTTCAAACACCTGATCCTGGAGGCCCCACACCCCTCCCCGCTGGCACGTGGCGGTTTTTTCGGCTGCCGCCATTTTTCCAAAGCCAACGAGTTCCTCCTCGCCAACGGAAAAAAGCCCATCGACTGGTGCTGTGGGTGATCAGGGATGAGGGATGAGGGATGAGGGATGAAACGGGGAATGGCCCCCTGATCACGATTTATTCTGAGTCTCCTCAAAAAGCGAAACTGTGATTTTCATTTAACCGGCTAAAGCCAGCTGGACCTGCGCAGGCTAAAGCCTACGCTACAAGGTGCGGGCATCCAGTGTGTTTTTAATTGAGTCCATAGCAAACCCCCATTTCCCGAAGGAATGCAGTTTTTATACGTTTTTTGATGGTTTCTTAAATGTGCCGATGATTGTTCACAAATGCTTTAATTATTAAACTTCAGTCCAGCTACTTAAAATGTTTTCTTCACTTCTGGTGATTGCTCTTTTATCAGGGCACTTGCAACTTAATTGTTCATTCGGGTGCTGACTAATGGTTTTCCTCATTTTTAAAAGTGAAAACGGGTTTGCTCCCCCTCATCCCTCATCCCTCATCCCTAAACAATCACTCCATCCTTCATTTCAAGGGTTCGGTCGCTCATTAGTGCCAGTTCTTTGTTGTGGGTGACGATGAGGAAGGTCTGGTTGAAATCTTTGCGGAGTTGGAAGAGCAGTTGGTGCAGGTCTTGCGACGATTGGCTGTCGAGGTTTCCGGAGGGCTCGTCGGCGAAGATGACAGCGGGCTGGTTCATCAGTGCCCTGGCGACAGCCACGCGTTGTTGCTCACCGCCGGAGAGTTGACCGGGTTTGTGTTGCAGGCGTTGGGAGAGGCCCAGGTAATCGAGCAATTCCCTGGCCCTTTTGCGGGCATCGGCTTCGGCGGAGCCGTGGATGAGTGCAGGCATGCTCACATTCTCCAGGGCGGTGAATTCCGGCAGAAGGTGGTGAAACTGAAAAACAAAGCCGATGTGCCGGTTGCGGAAGCGGGCCAGGTCGTCTTTTTTCAAAGCCAGGATGTCAATTCCATCAATGCTGACCTCGCCGCTGTCGGCCGTGTCGAGGGTGCCCAGGATGTGGAGCAGGGTGCTTTTGCCGGCACCGGATTTTCCGATGATGGTGACAATCTCCCCGGAGCTGACTTCCAGGTCAACCCCTTTCAGAACATGCAGGTCGCCGTAGTGCTTGTGTATGTTGGTGGCTTTGATCATCCGGCCGCAAATGTAGCGATGTTGAATTTTCCGGGAGGGAAAATTGCGGAGCAGAACAAAAAAAGAGCGGCGTTGGTACACCGCTCTCATAAGAAATCACCCGACTGTTAAAAGAAGGTTTCAGAAACCTTCCATCTTAAACTGTACTACCATTTGATTTCAAAACCATTTATCCTTTTATACTCGACTCGAAGTGGTTTGAAAATTACCCCTCACTCTCGTCAGGTGAGGATGGGGAGTTTGGGTCCCGGAGCAAGTCCGGGATCGCCACCCAAACCACCTCGTTTTAAGTATTCCAAACGAGATTTTAATCGGGCAGGAATCTCGCTATGGATGATGGTCGCCAATTGCAGCAATAAAAAATAAATTGCCAAATTGGGGTCCTTGTGAAATCTTTGCAAGCCGGAACAGGCACTGGCCTATTATTGTTCCGGGGCGGCAATTTACAGCACTTTGCCAAAATCCCGCTTTATTTCCTTAAGGAAATTTTAAGATTTTCGTCAAAACCCTTCACCGACCTCAGTTTCAATCCCATTCATGCGCCCATTCTTCCACAATCACAGGTACGAGTTAGCAATGTTATTGACCTGGTGTGTGGCCGTGGTATTGGTGGATCCGCAAGGTGAATTTCCGTTGAACGACGATTTTTCCTTCGCAAAATCGGTTTACAATCTTTGCGAAGAGGGCCACCTCCTGCTCGACGACTGGCTGGCCATGACCCTGGCAACACAACTGTTTTACGGGGTGGCATGGTGCGAATTGTTTGGGTTCAGCTTTGAAGTGCTTCGGTATTCCACCTTACTGCTGGCGGCAACGGGATTGCTCATGTGTTTCCGGCTGCTGGGC
>JALWSS010000214.1 GCA_026993525.1 Saprospiraceae bacterium | reverse complement strand
CTCACGGAGCAAAACATCCTCCGAAAAGATGTTTTAACATTCAATGAAACTGCCATCTATTTAGGGGTGTCTCATTCCCACCTCTATAAAATGACCAGCACCGGAGTAATCCCATCTTACAAGCCCAACGGCAAGAAACTCTATTTTAACCGTCATGAGCTGGATGCCTGGCTGTTATCCAACAAACAGTATTCACAGGAAGAAATGGAGCAGAAAGCCGCTAATTACCTTATTAAAAATGGGAGGGTACAGTTATGAACGAGATAATTAAAGCCATCCTGTTCCTTTCACAGGAAATCAAAGAACTGAAAGCACTAATTGTGCAGGTTCAGAAAACCCGCACCCAAAAGTTCAATGAAAATTGGGTGGATGCACAGGATATTATGCTCTCGTTGCATATCAGCAGGCGCACCCTCCAAACCTTGCGGGATAACCGAATCCTCCCCTATTCCCGAATCAATGGGAAGCTCTATTATAAGATGAGCGACGTCGAATCGCTTTTGGAAAGCAATTATATCCGGGACCTTAAAAACAAGAACGATGATTAAGGAATCCGATATACTTAGCAAAACTCATTACGGCCTCAATATTTACGCACACATTCTGCGGCAATATTACCCGGATGAGATAGTAATTAAACTTAGCGGGAAGCAATGTCTTCCCGCTAAAAATCCTTTCAACGCAAACAAGCAAACACTGTTACTGAATAATGTTGACTGGGTTTTTGTTTACAGCGATGCAGAGCTTCCCCGCTTCAAAGGCAACCCCTTTGATTTTTCCAAGCTTTATTACAAACTTTCCGGAAAAGAACTTTTGGAGAAGATAAATGAGGAATTGAATCTCAAAATTGGTGAAGAACCGGAGCGTTACTTCAACAAGGATTTAGATGTAGCCAAAGAATTCAATCCCGTCAAAACAAAGATTCATATTCCAAAATTCAGCTTCTTTAAAGCGCCTGTCAGCAATATCCTTCCTACAAAGGAAATCACTTTGCCGCAGGCCTTTAAGCTGATAAAATCTGAAAGATACCGGAATCACACAAATCAGTTAAGGTCAATTACATCAAAAGATGAAGCCCGGAAATTCAAAGCTTCTCAGTTCGATTATGCCACCTTCTCAGGGACTTTCTCAAAGCGAAACGATAAAGCTTTATTGAATCATTCCGGCCTGCTGACCGTCGACTTCGACCATATCCCCAACCTTCAGGAACTGAAAAACCAGCTACTGCAGGACGAGTATTTCGAAACCGAGCTACTGTTTGTTTCCCCTTCCGGTGATGGTTTAAAGTGGATTATCCCCATCGACATCACCGTAAACACACACCAAAACTTCTTTAAAGCTATTGCAGCTTACATTAAAGAAGTATATCAACAGGAAGTGGACAAATCAGGCAAAGACATTTCCCGTGCCTGCTTTTTACCCCACGACCCAAACGTATTTATTAATCCGAAATATTTATCAAAATGAAAAGAAATAAGTTCAAAGCATTTATCAAATACATGCTTTCCAAAATGTTAACCCAACAGTGGCCCCTTTGGTGGGCAGTCCTCCCATTTTTATTCTTCTATGCCTGGCAAATGTCCAAACATTCAATGCTTATTAAAATAATCTTTTAAAAATCAATTAGATGCAAAAGAAATTCGATATAAATCACTGGCTCCAACAAGCCGAAATTGACAACAGAACCCAGCCTCAAATGTCCCCATTAAAGCCTGCCCCAAAGTCCCCTTTAGGGAATTTAGGGGTGTCTGACAGGGTTTCCAACGGGAACAACGACGTAGAAACAATTATCCAACGTCTCGATTCAGCCCAAACCGACATCACAGCCAACTATTCCGATTGGCGGGATATAGGTTTCGCCTTCGCCGATGAATTCGGCGAATCAGGCCGCGATTACTACCACCGGGTAAGCCGGTTTTATCCAGGCTATTCATACGAAGATTGCGACAAGCAATACAACAAATGCCTGAAAGCAAAAGGCCACGGTGTAACCATGAAAACATTCTTTCACCTGGCCCAACAAAACGGAATTGACATTAGAACCACTATCCCAAAGTCCCCTTTAGAGCCTGTCCCGAATTTACTTCGGGAGGCTTTAGGGGTGTTTTCCGACCACTCAGCGTCTCTAAAACCCGATTGCATTTCTCCAGCAGGGACTCAACTCGAAACTCAAAACTCAGAGCTCGATACCATTTTTAACACCCCGCGAATCCCCACCGAAGTTTACCAAAACCTCCCCGAAATCCTGAAAGAAAGCACAGAAATGTTCCCGGATGCCATCGAAAAAGATGTTTTCCTGATTGGAGCGATATCTGTTATCAGCGGATGTTTACCCAACATCGTAGGCATATACTTTGACGAACCACACTCAGCACACCTTTACTCCTTTATTACAGCTCCGGCCGGTTCCGGTAAAGGCAAGCTGAAATGGGCAAAGTACTTTGGTTTGAAAATCCACAAAACCATGGTTCAGGAATCAATCCGGGAAAAGGAAGAATATGAACACGACTTAGAGGAATACAACAACCTCAACAAAAAACAGCGCCAGGGAGTAGAACGCCCCAGAGAACCAAAACGCAAAATGTTTTACATCCCGGCCAACAGCAGTTCATCAGCGTTCATCCAGGCATTATCTGACAATGATTTCAAAGGAATCATTTTTGAAACCGAAGCCGACACGCTTTCTGCCACACTCAAACAGGATTGGGGAAACTTCAGCGATGTACTCCGAAAAGCCTTTCACCACGAAAG
>JALWSS010000213.1 GCA_026993525.1 Saprospiraceae bacterium | reverse complement strand
TTTTCCGAAATTGCAGATAGAAGAAGAAGCTAAAATTTAACGCAGTTTAACCTTCGTTGGCCAGTTGGCCGCAGGCGGCGTCAATGTCCTTGCCGCGGCTGCGGCGAACGGTGACCATGATGCCGGCATCCCGCAGTATCCGGGCAAAGGCGTCTATCCGGTCCTCCCCGGCTTTTCGAAATTCGGCTCCGTCAATGGGGTTGTACTCGATGATGTTGACCCTGACGGGGAAGCGGCGGCACAGCCGGATCAGGTTCCGGGCGTCCTGCGGCCCCTCGTTGAAATTGTCGAAGGCGATGTACTCGTAGCTGATGCGGTTGCCGGTTTTGCGATGAAACCAGGAGAGGGCCTCCATCAGCACCGACAGGTTGTTCTGCTCGTTGACGGGCATGATCTGGTTGCGCTTCAGGTCGTCGGCAGCGTGGAGCGAGAGGGCCAGGTTGAAGCGCACCTCGTCGTCGGCCAGTTTTTTGATCATCTTCGCAATGCCGGCGGTGCTCACAGTGATGCGTTTGGGCGACATGCCGAGGCCATCGGTAGCAGTGATGCGCCCGATGCTGTCCATCACATTTCGGTAGGCGAGGAGCGGCTCGCCCATGCCCATGTACACGATGTTGGTGAGCGGAAGGCCGTAAACTTCCTCGCATTGCCGCTTCACCAACAGCACTTGATCGTAAATTTCGGCGGCGTCCAGGTTGCGTTCCCTTTTGAGGCGGCCCGTGGCGCAAAACTTACAGGCCAGGCTGCAACCCACCTGGCTGGAAACGCAAACGGTAAAGCGTTTTTCTTCCGGAACGGGAATGAGTACGGACTCTATCAGGTGCCCGTCGTAGAGGCGGAAGCGGCTTTTGATGGTGCCATCGGCGCTGCGCTGCTGCTGGTCAAGCCGGATGGCGTTGATGACGAAAGACTCATCCAAACGGCTGCGCAGGGCTTTGCTCAGGTTGGTCATCTCCTCAAAGCTGTGGGCGCCTTTTTTCCAGAGCCATTCCCACACCTGCTTTGCCCTGAAACGGGGTTCGTTCCAACCGGCCAGCACGCTGCCCAGTTCTTCCAAACTTAGCTTTCTGATGTCTTTTTTCGTCGCAATGGCTTGACCGGTCGTCATGCTTTGGTGGTGGTTGCCGTTTACCGAAGGCAAGATAAAAAAGAAGGCAAGCAGCTACATCGCACCGCTACGACCTCCTACCCTTGCTGCATTTCTGCCCTGGGGGATTCGGAGGGAGCTGGTCGTGTAGTGCTCGCCGGGCGCAAAAGTAAAAAACTAAGCTCCATCTGTTACCGCTTCGGGGATAATCCTTTTCGGTTTGAAAGCAGATGGCCGGATTCTCAATACTTTAGCGCCCCCGGATTCCGGCACTTTTTTTCGAAGACAATTTTTCCATGTCAGAAGAAAAAAAAACGACCAGCCTGGCCCGCAAAGCCGGCATCTTTACCATCAGCCGTGCGGTGAGCATTGCGGCGCAGTTGTCGGCCATGATCATCCTGAGCCGCTCGTTGCCGAAGGAGGTGTACGCCCAGTTGCAGTACCTGCTGCTCATTTACGGAACGGCACAGGTGGTGGGTCAGTTGGGCCTGCCCGACAGCATTTTCTATTTCTTCGAAAAATACCCGCCCGAAAAGCGGCGCAGCCTTGCCCGCTACATTTCCCGGATACTGATGTACACGGCGTTGGGGGCCGCCCTGATCCTCTTTGCCATCGGATGGTGGGGCACCGCTGATGCCGCCTATGCCGATGCCCGTCCCGTACTTTGGATGTTCATGGCGTTGGTGGTGCTGGAACTGCCCACCGTGCCCGTGCCTAACGTGCTCATTGCCCTTGACAAGGCCACCAGGGCTGCGGCTTTCAACATCTTCGTCGGGCTGACCCAGTTCTGTGCCATGACGTTGCCGCTGCTCACCGGAGATCGGCTCTATTGGATCGCTGTGGGTTTGCTGTGCTATGGTATGCTCCGCTTGCTGGTCAGTGCTTTTCTCCTTCGGCAAAATTTTGCGGGGCAGCAACTGTTGCCCCTGCCCGAAAGGTTTCTTCGGGAACTGTTGTGGTACTCCGTTCCGCTCAGCCTGGCCCAGCTCTTCTGGACCCTCAACCGCCAGGTGGACAAGTACGTCGTGAAAGAGTTCCTCTCTGCCCAGCATTATGCCGAGTATTCCAACGGCGCCTGGGAACTGCCCATCATTCCGACGATAGCCTACTCGGTGGCAGCCGTGATGATGCCTCAAATGGTCAGTTATTTTCTGAAGAAAGACATCAACTCTCTGCTGGAGCTGTGGCTAAAGAGCATCAAAAAGGTCAGTGTGATCGTGTTGCCGTTGGTGGTGTTTTTTCTGCTGGCTTCCGAAGAGTTTGTGGTGATGCTCTTTTCTGAGAAATACAAGGCTTCGGCCCTGCCTTTCTTCATTTACACCTTCATTCTGCTCCAGCGTGTTGCATCGTACAGCAACATGCAAAAAGCCCTCGACGTGACCCGGGAGGTGACCCTGGGGGCCATCTATCTCTTTGCCATCAACGCCCTGCTGGTGGTGCCCTTTGTGTTGTGGCTGGGCATGGCGGGTCCGCCACTGGCCTCTGTGGTGGCGCAGACTTTTGCCTGGTGGTATGCGCTGAATGTGATCAGGAAAAGGCTGGGTGTGCGTTTTGCAGAGGTGTTTCCCTTTGGCTTCTACGGCAAAACACTGCTGCTGGCCTTTGTGGCCGCGGTTCCTTTTTACTTGTTGAAACAAAGCTGGTCGCTCAGCCCGGCTGTGGCTTTTGGCGCCCTGGCACTTGGATTCTTTCCCCTCTTCTTTGTAATTGGCCGCCTGTTCAATGTCATCTCTGCCGAAGATGTCAAAAGGCTTTTGCGCCAAAAGTAACGGCGATCTCCTGATCGCCGATGATAAACTGCCTGCGTTGATCTGGAGATCGAGGTTACCTTTCAGCGATCTGGAGATCGTTGGTACTTCGTTGAACTGGAGATCGACGTTACCATTCAGCGATCTGGAGATCGTTGGTACTTCGTTGAACTGGAGATCGACGTTACCTTTCAGCGATCTGGAGATCGTTGGTACTTCGTCGATCTGGAGATCGACGTTACTTTCAGCAACAAATCCCGGATGGGCAGGGCATTTTTCTGCACGTCGAACTTCTCCCGGACCATCCGGTGTGAGGCCACCCGCATTTGGGCCAGGTTCTTTTCATTCAGGGCCTTTTCCATCGCTTCGGCCAGGGCTGCGGTGTCATTGGGTGGAATCAGCCAGCCGTTCACGCCTTCTTTCACGCCTTCCGGGATGCCGCTGATGGTGGTGCTGATGACGGGGAGGCCGCAGTGCATGGCTTCCAGGCAGACGTTTGGCAGGCCGTCCACATCGCCGTTGGTGGCTACCACGCAGGGGGCTGCCAGCACATCGCCGGCCAGGTATTCTCTTTCCATTTCATTGGGCGGCACAAAGCCCGGCATCTCTACGACGTCCTCGATGCTCAGCGCCTTTATTTGCTGCCGAAACTCACTTTCCAGCGGCCCGGAACCTATGATGCGGCATTTGAAATCGTAGCCCTTTTTTTTCAGAATGGCGCAGGCCTCCAGCAGGTACCTGAAGCCTTTTTTTTCCACCAACCGGCCCACGGCCACGAAGGTGAACTCGTCGTGTGGGATGGCTTCCGGTTGTTTTTCCGACGTTGGAATTCCGTAATAGAGCGTGAGCGCTTTGTCTTTGTTTTCAGACAATTGGCTGCGTATGAAGCGCTCGTTGTACCTGGTGGTACCGTTTACGTATCGGGCGTGTTTCAGTTTGGTTTTCAGACCGGAATCATCCACGTACAGGTCCATGGCGTAGGCCGTGCCTCCGTAGGGTATGCCCGTCAGCACGGACAGGTACAGGGCCGTTTCGGCGGGGGCTGTGAAGAAATGGGCGTGGATCAGTGTCACACCCCGTTTTTCAACAGCTTCGGCAATGGCTGCCGCACGAAACAGACAGATGATGCCCCGTGGAAGCTTGCCGGGCTTGTGCTTCATGGAAAACAGGGTGCGCCAGGCCTTCAGGTATTTCACCGGCCGGGAAAAAGCCAGGCGCAGGTGGCGAAGCAGGGCATCGGGTTTGAACGGATTGTCGGGAATCTCGAAATAATGTTGCCGCAAGGCCGCCTGTTCCGGGGTCAGGTCCTCCCTTTCAGCGATGCTGCGGGCACCGATGGTCATCTTCAGTCCCAGTTTGTTCAGCTCGGTCAGCTCACGGGTGATGAAGTTTTGCGACCAGGTGAACAACTGGTTGACGATGAAAAAAATGTGTGCCTCGCCTTGTCCTTTTTTTGTCATTGTGTCCGATTCGTTCCGACAATAAAAAAGCCGCCGGTATAGTTCCCCGGCGGCCCGCAAAAAAAGCATTATTTTCTGTGTGCTGTCTGCAAAACCCTCTCATAAACCTTTCAAAAACTTCCAATCCCGAGCTTGCCTCGGGACCAAAAACCACAACGACTGACAGCACCCGAAGTGCTGTCAGTCGTAAAAACCTCAATCCCGAGCTTGCCTCGGGACAAAAACCTACAAAAAACTTACCCCTTCACAAATCGTGTGGTCCAGGTAGTGTTTCCTTCGGTAAAACTGATGAGGTACATGCCCGGCACCAGTTTGCTGATATCCAGCCTGTTGCTGTTTCCGGCATAGCTGATCAGTTGCTGGCCCAGCGTGTTGCTGATGCGGATGCGGTCCAGTTGCACCGTGGTGTTGATGAACAGCGCATCACCGGCGGGGTTGGGGCCGAAGCTGATACGGCTGCCCAGGATTTCCTCTTTTGTCGGCGTTGCCGGAATGATGTCGTCCATGTAGCGGGGCAGAAACTGGTAGCCCGCATCGCAAGGTGCGTTCGGGTCAAACTGGCCGCCCAGACCAATGGCGTGGAAAGGGCCGGTGGGTGCCGGCATGCTGTATAGGTCCACGTCGTTGTCAATGCGCATGGTGAAAGTCTGGGTGCCGTTGGTCACGTCCACGTTGAAGCCGCTGCCGGTGCCCGTCCATTGACCGGGGTCAACGAGGGTCAGGTCGTTGATGCGGATGAGTTCAGATTCTGTGCTTTCGTCCACAACGGTGGTCACCAGCGGGTCTTTCAGTGCGTTGCCGGCAGACACCATCCAGAGGGTATCGGGGGTGATCTGTGTCAGGCAATTGAACTGGGAGATGGTTCCCTGAACGATGACCTCATCGCCTTCGGTAACCACATAACCGAAATTGTCGTTGCTGAACAGGCTGATGCCCCCCGTTGCGTCAGCGAAGAAAAACTGGATGTTGTCATTGCCCTGCAGGTCAACACCGTAAACGATGCCTTGCAACTGGCAGGAAACGCCCAGCGAATCGGGCATGCCCTGTGCATCAATGGTGGTAACGGTGGCAATGTCATAAGCCGGATAATCCGGCGGGCAGATCACCGTCACAAACACCGTGGCCGTATCGCAGCCCACAGCATCGCACACTTCGTAGGTGAAGCTGTCATTTCCACAAAAACCCGGATTGGGGGTGTAGGTCGCATCAGAGCCAAGGGCGACGCTTGCAGTGCCGTTGTCCGGTTGGAGCAAGATGGTGATGCTGACCAGTGGGTTGGGAGTCACATCGTTGCCCAGCAGGTTGATGTTCAGGGGTGTGTCCACATCGGTGGTGGCGTTGTCGTCGTTGGCATCCACCTGGTCGGGTTGTTCCACGGAGTAGGTGCAGGTGGGGAAGGGCACAGGAGCGCTGGCGTTGTTGGGCACATCGTCAAACACATCGGTGCCGCTGAAGGTCCAGTTGTCCAGTTGGAAGATGTTGCCGTCGGGGCCGGTGCCGCTTTTGCGGTAGGCCCAGCCGTCGGTGTATTCCCAGGGTTCTCCGGTGCCGTCGGTGTTGATGTCGCCAAAGACATCCACCACGATGCCGTTTTCGAAGAGCTCGATGGCGTCATCACCGTTGATGAAGGCTGCATCGGTCACCAGGTCGGCCGGGAATCCGAAAAAGGCCATGAAGTCATCGGCGTTGCTGGCCACGAAATAGCACTGACCGGAGTCGAGCGGGATGGGCGGCAGGGTGGCTTCCACACCATCGGAGCCACCTCCGTTGTTGGCGGAGCCGACGCCGAAAATGCTGAGGTCGGGAATGTCCTTGATGGCTTTCAGTTCCCAGCCTTTCACCCCAGCGCCGGCCGGCTGCGTGTCAAAAACGCCGGAGATGAGCAGGGCCCCGCTGGAGGGGGTGTCGTTGTCAACGATGTTGATGGTGAAGCTGCCACCGACCGGGGCTATTTCTGCGCCGTTGGTGGGGTTGGTGAGGTCCACAATGATGCTTTCCAGGGGTTCTATGTCCCCGTCGTCAATGATTGGGATGATGAACGACACCGTGTCATTGACGTTGCCCGGGTTGAAAGCCACAGTTGCCGGAGGGATGAATTCAAAATCATCGCCGGCGGTGGCGGTGGAGGCGGCGTTGATTTCCAGGCTTACCTCTATGGGCATGCCGTTGCCATTGCTGAGGGCAATGTTCAGAATGACGTTGCCTTCGTCTTCGGTCAGGGTCAGCTCGCTGCCTATGAAGCTGATCAGTGGTCCGCCGGGGCACATGGAGGAACCGCCGGGGTTTCCGAGAATTTCCGTTCCGGCAATGACCACGCCCGTCGGGGTAATGGCAGCCTGCCAGTTGGCGGCATCGGCGTTGTCGCTGTCCACGTCGCAAAGCACCAGGGTGGGCCCGCCACCGTCAGGTTCTGAGGGCCAGTCACCTTCGTCGTCGTAATTAACTGAATCCATCACGGCACCCGATCCGTCAACCAGCACGATGTCTTCGCCGCCGTTGTTCAGGCCACCGTCGTAATCGAAAGCCGCTATGCCAAAGGCAGCTTCAAAAGCGGCGGAGTCAATGGCTACGATCACATAGCTGTCCGGATCGAGGGTGTAGCTGCCAAAGGTGTAGGTAACTCCTTCGGTAAATGACCATCCGGTCATGTCCACGGGGTTGCTGCCCCGGTTGTACAGTTCGATGAATTCGTAATCGTCGGTGCCGGGGTTGTTGTACATGATCTCTGTGATGACCACATCGCTTTCCGGGCCACCGGCAGCCTGCACCGTGATGGTACCGGTCATGCCGCTGCTGGCATGCACGTCGCATTGGTATTCGTAATTGCCGGCGACAGTAAAAACATGGCTGTACATCCAGGGAGCCATGGCGGCAGGCCCGCTGCCAAAACTCTCGGGGTTGCCGGGAAACAAGGCCTGGTCGCCATTCACGTTGTGGAACCCGCCCTGGTTGTCCCAGACCACGGTGTCGCCAACCTGGATGGTGAGGTTTTGAGGAGTGAAGGAAAGACCGTTGGCCACCACGGTGTGAGATGTTTGGCAATAAACCACCGGGACCAACAGCAGGCTGATGATCAGCGTGTAAATTGTTCTTTTCATAGTTGGGAATTTTGTGGAACGAATTAAGGTGTCCGTAAAATTAGGATTATTGCCGGCTTTCACCGGATGGATGGGAGGGAAGTTTTTGGGGCACCGGTCAGAAGACCAGCGCCAACGGTTCTTGAGGGGTTTTTGAACAGTCTCCCCTGCATGGTTCCCCCTCCTCAATTCCTCAAAAAGGGCGAAGCCCGATCAGTTCCTCCCCCGATGCCGATTATTATCAGCACGGGGTTCAGTTCTTCAGTTCTTGAGCCCACTGCAAAAAGTTATATCCTCGTCGAAAGATATAACTTCATCTGAACATAAGTCGGACTCCGTCCGGCATGTGAGCATTCAAATTTCCGTCGGAATTAATGAATTTGGGGTTTTTGCCCCGATAGCCATCGGGGGACTCAGTTCTTCAATTCTTCAATTCTTCAATTCTTCAGTTCCTCAATTCCCCTCATGTGGCCGCAGAGGCTTCACGGGTTGCTTTAGCGAATCAGCCGGCATGCCCACTTCCGGGGGCAGGGGGATACCGGCCATGGGGTGCAGGTCTGGTTGGCCGGCGTCCACCCAGGCGGTGTACCATGCGCTGCTGACGGCCAGGATGGCAGCCCGCATGCGGCGCTCCACCATGCCGCCGAGGCGGTCGTGGTAGGCCCGGGAGTAGGCCTCGCAGGGCACCGTTGCGGAGCTGGTGCCTCGCCATTCGGTGCAGTATTGCTGGTCGGGTGGGTATTGCCTGGAGAGTTCTTTTTCGATGTTCAGAACGCTGTCAACGAGGCTGTGGCTTTCCAAAATGATGTTCCAGAAAAAATCCCGTTGGTTGGTGATGTATTCGGCTTTGCCAACCCAGAAGTCGTATTGTTCATCGGCGAAGAGCTCCGGCAGCCGGCTTTCCCAGAAGGCGTGGATACCGAGTTGGTTGGTGAGCTGACCGTTGTAGTTTTCGGTGGTGTGGAGCGGCACATGCGCATCGGCCAGGTAGTGTCCCAGGTCGGCGGCGTAGCGCAGCACCCTGTCGGCATTGCCCCGGCGGAACGCAGCCGTGAGTTGCCCCATCATTCGCTCCAGGTGATAGGGTACGATGCCGTGCCGGCTGAAAGTATCCACCACCAGGATCGCTTCGCAAGCGGGCAGGGCAAGCCCGGTTTCCAGCCTGAAACTGTCACAACTGACCCGCCATTCATCTTCGTAAAACAACGGCAACACCTGTTCCCGGAAAAAGGAGCGGAGCCGGTAATAGCTGAGTGTTTGGTCGGCAACACCGGTTTCCGTACTCAAAGCCACAGTGGTGTCCGGCCCCAGCCAGGCCTCCATGACCGGGCTGTCAAACAACGGCAGGGTGTCGCCGTTTTGCCGAAGGAAATAAAAATCTGAATGGCAGAGCAGGGCGTCGGTCCAGGAGCGGGGCAGGGTGGGGAAGGGCGGCTCGCCGTAGCGGTCCAGGTCAATGTAATGGCGGGGCGCTTCGTATTTACTGGCATAGCGCCGCATGTCGGCATCGGTGGCGTGTTGGGTCAGGTAAGCGATGTTGGGTTTGAAAAACAGCATCATCTGAGGCGGCAGGCTGTACACCGCGTGGCGGTTGATCTTGCGGTGGCCGAAGAAACCCCATGCGGTTGCTGTTTCCGTCGCTTCGCAATGGGGTGGAGGGGCGGGCAGCCACCCGGCGCCTGTTGCGAAAGCAAACAAAAGAAGCAGGGCTGTGGAGGTACTGTTTTTCATGGCCTTGGCAGGTCCTGGTTTCAATCCTTCACTTTTGCCGAAGGGGGTAAAAAGAAGGCATCGTAAGCCCAGAATATCTTTTTGAATACCCGGTGCTGTCCCAGCATCAGTTCGCCGTTGTTGACGAAGAGGTAGTAGCGCTCTACGATGTCAGTTGTGCGCTCTCCGGTGGCGGCGTTGAGTCGGTATTTGGGAGTGAACTTCACCTTGCGTTCGTTGCCGTCTTTGTCGGTAACGGAGACGATGGCAAAGGGCAGCAGTTCGTTGAGTTCTTCCTTGTTGGGCTGGTCGTTGATGAAGTTTTCAGCTATCAGGCTTTCAAAATTGTACAGGAAAGCCTCCACGCCGGCCTTGTCAACCGGTTGGTTGATGCGCAACTGATTTTCGTAAAAAGGCTCCACCACAAAGTCATTGCCTTCTCTTCGCAATTTGAAGGATTTGTTGCGGTTGGTGGGGTACTCGATGCTGACGGCCTGAATTTCATCGGCCTGGTAGCCAAATACGGTGCGGTCACGCCAGTCGTCGCCCACCATGTCGTAGCGTGTTCTGATCTGGCCGTCCATGTTGGGCAGCCCCATGACCATGGGTTGTTCGGAGCCTTCCATCATCATGTAGGTGCCCCGGGCATCGGCGGTAACGCCGCCCACGTAATAGCTTTTGAGCAGTTTGCCGGATTTGCCGTACACCTCCACTTTGATGCCCCGTGCGGCCATCTCCCTGACGATGTTGTCATAAGCGGCTTTGGCCGGCACGTACTTCAGCTCCAGCATGGTCACAGCTTCCAAAATGTTGTGCATGGCGTTGGGCCTTGCCTTGTACTTGCCATTGACGATCCAATGGTCGCCCTGCCGCTCCAGGGTGGTGGTAATGCTGTCCCTTCGGGCAATGAATATCTTGTATATCTCATTCTCATTTTCCACTTTGAAGTTGCGGTCCCAACCGAGGGTGCTTTCTGTTGCACCGCCTTTTCCATAGAAATACCAGCCGGTGGCCAACGCCAGCAGAACGAAGATGATGAGAAGCCATTTGTTGCGGTTCATGTGTTAGGGTTTTTTTAGAGGTTTTTGTCCCGAGGCAAGCTCGGGATTGAGGTTTTTGTCCCGAGGCAAGCTCGGGATTGAGGTTTTTTAGAAGGTTTTTTCTGGGGTTTTTGAAGGTTTTTGCGGGAACCTATTTCAGTCCAAGTCACGTTGTCACGCGTCACGCGTCACGCGTCACGAGTCACGCGTCACGCTGTACTTTCGTTTCCGCATCCAGTTCCACAAGAAGCCGAAGGCGGACAGGAAGAGCAGCGGCAATCCGATGTTGAGGAGTTGCCATTTGGTGGCTTCCTGTTGGGCTTTTGTGGTGTTCATCAGGCGGAGTTTTACCTCTTTGCCGCGGGCTTCGATGATGCCGGTGTCATCCCGCAGGTATTCCACGGCGTTGAGGAGGAAATCCTTGTTGGCAAACTGGTAGCGTTCGAAACGGTTGTAGCCCAACGGCATCACCTGGCCCTGGCGGGGGTCCACGATCAGGTTGCGGGCGATGTCTCCGTCGGAAACGACCAGCATCCTGGTGGGTGTGGATTTTTCCTTGAATTCCTGGCCGATCTGTTCCAGGGTTTGCCGGAAGGCAGTGGTGACCCTGTTTTTGAAGAGCGAGGGGAACTCTCCCTCCAGCAGCACGGCCAGCGGGATGTGTTGTTTGTTGAATTTGGCGGGGTCGGGGTCGTATCGCAGTATCTCAAAATTGAGACGGGTGATGTTGGGCTGTATGCGGCTGTTTTCGCTGCTCGTCAGCAAGATGGTCTTCCTGACCGGAGTTCCGGTTTTGACCGTGTCAATGGAACTGGGGAAAAAGAGGTTGATGGCGTCCAGGCTCTTGACAATCGGGTGGTCCGATTGCGGGAAACTGATGACGTGGTAGTACCACGGAAACAGTTCCTGTTTTCCGGTGGGGTCAATGATCATGGGGATGTGGCTGCAGCGGAGGTCCAGCACCAGGTCCGGGTTGATGCGCACGCCGTATTTGAACAGGATGTCGTCCAGTTCCAGCGGGTAGTCCATCGGCACATAGGCGTTGGTGCCGCGCAGGCTGTCGAGCCCGGCGTTGAGACGGTCAATGAGCCAGATGACCTTGCCGCCGTTCATCACGTACTGGTCAATGAGGAATTTGTCGCGGTCGCTGAAGGGCATTCGCGGCTTCGCCACAATGAGCACCTTGACGGCCTGCGGGATGACGGAGGTGCTGTCCAGGTTGAAAGTGCCGACTTCGTAATAGGCCTTGAGGCTTCGGGCCAGGTCCTTGCGTTCCAGTTCGTTCAGTTCGCCGTGGCCCACGGTAAAGGCGATGACCTCTTTGGCACCGATCTGGAGTTTGTGGAGGGCATTGGCAAAGTTGTATTCCAACTGGCTGATGGAATTGTTGAGCTGTTCTTCGGGGTTGTTTCCCCGGGCATGTTCGTCCAGGAGGTCCACCACGGCTTTGCGGCCGCCATAGTTCACAATGGCGTAGGGGTAGATGAGTTTTTCCTCCGTGCCTTCGGTTTCCCTGATGCGGAGGTTGGTGGGCACAATGCCTTCTTTAGCCAGTTCTTCCCGCCTCTGGTTCACCTCTTCAGGGGTGCCCCTGTTGGGATCGGAGAAGGTGTATTCGATGTATCCGGAATACGAGCGGAACTCGTCCAGCAGTTCCCGTACCGAGCGTTGCAGGCGCTTGAAGCCGGCCGGAAAATCCCCCTCCAGCATGACTTCGATGTAAACCACATCGTCGAGCCCCCGCAGCAATTCGATGGTGGGGTCGGCGAGGGAGTAGCGCTTGTCCTCCGTCAGGTCGAGGTGCGTAAAGAAGGCACTGCCCAGGATGTTGGCCAGCACGGCGATCCCCAGGATCAGCCCCAATTTGATCAGCGATTGTTTGCGTCTTTCGGACAATTTCTACTGGTTTAGGGTGTAGGGTGTAGGCTGTAGGGTTTGCGGAAAACCCGGTCAGCTTCAATCCCGAATCAAGTTCGGGATCGTGAGGCAAGCTCACGACCATCAATCCCGAATCAAGTTCGGGATCGTGAGGCAAGCTCACGACCTTCAATCCCGAATCAAGTTCGGGATCGTGAGGCAAGCTCACGACCTTCAACAATTCAACAATTCAACAATTCAACTCCCGAAAGCCGATAGCTATCGGCTTCGGGATCAACAATCCCTACCATTTACGGCGCTCCAGTGATGTCACCGTCATTGCGACGAAAACAGCGATGACAGAGAGGAAGTAGATGACGTCTCTGGTGTCAATCACTCCCCGGCTGATGGAGGCGTAGTGGTAGTCAATTCCGATCATTTGCACGATGTCGTCCACTTTGCCTACGAATACCGGCAGCTTGCTGATGAACCAAAACCCCCAGTGAAAAACGAAGCACAGGAAAGTTGCCAGCACGAAGCTGGCGATCTGGTTGTTGGTCAGCGAGGATGCAAAAACGCCGATGGCGGTAAATGCCCCTGCCAGCAGTGCCAGTCCGATGTAAGAGCCGGCGATGGCCCCGCTGTCGAGGTTGCCCGGAGGGCTACCCAACTGATGCACGGTGTAATAGTAGAGCAGGGTGGGCAACAGGGCAAACAACACCAGGGCCCAACTGGCCAGGAACTTTCCCAGTACGATCTGCAAGTCGGTCAGCGGCCGGGTGGCCAGCAGCTCTATGGTGCCGTTTTGCTGCTCTTCGGCAAAAGAGCGCATGGTGACCGCCGGTATGAGAAAGGTGAACACCATGGGCGCTATGTCGAAAAGCTGGTCCAGCGTGGCGTAGTTGTAGTTGAGCAGACTGGTGTCGGGAAAGACGAACATGACCAACCCCATGATGGTCAGGAACACCCCCACCACGATGTAGCCGATAAGCGAACTGAAGAAGGCGTTGATTTCTTTTCTGAAAATGGTCAGCATGCTGCTTGTTTGTGACTTGATCTTGCTGCCTCAACGGCGCAAAGTTTCATTTTTTGGCGCTTTTGAAGAGGACTTATCGGGCGTATTGTCAGTTTTTAGTCTTGACTCGTAACGGGTGGCAGTCATCCAACCTACAACCTACAACAACCTTCATAATCCCTGTCTGCCGCCAGGCAGGCTCCATCCCCGATGAATATCGGGGTCATAATCCTCATCCCTCATCCCTCATCCCTCATCCCTCATCCCTCATCCCTCATTCCTCATCCCTCATCCCTCATCCCTCATTCCTCATCCCTCATCCCTCCCCCGATGCCGATAATTATCGGCACGGGGCATCCCTCATCCCTCATCCCCCATCCCTCGTTCTCACAAGGTTCCTGTCGTCGTAAATGAGCAGTGTTTTGAAGAGTTTGTCCTGTTGTTCTGATGGGGTTAGTTCCAGGAAGGAGTTGAGCAAGGCCTCGTCATTGGCGATCCAGGATTTGAAATTTTCGGGGTTGAAGTCAGCCACCTGGCCGGTATCGAAACTGAGCATTCGTTCTACGAGGATTTCTTTTTCTCTCAGCACCTTTCCGGTGCGGAAGGGGCGGCCGGTGAGTGGGTTGTAGGCAGCCACGAAGACCTCCCGCATGCGGTAGTCGGGGTAGGTGAAGTAGCAGATTTTGCCACGCAACTTCAGGGCTGCGAAGGTGGGCAGGCGTTTGTTGATCTCCCCTTCGGGAATGCGGACGGAGGGCACGCCGTTGCGGCTGAAACCCCAGATGCTGTCTATGGGGATGAGTGCCCCGCCATTGCGCCAGCGAAGGCTGTCGATGACGGTGAGGGAGGTTTGCGGATTGGTGATGATGGTGGCCTCCACGTCCTCCCAGGCGATGTCAGGGCTATCGGCCTGAAAGCTGGAAAAGTGCAGGTAAATGCCGTCTTTGAAATGGAAGTTTTTGGACACCACTTCGCCACTGACCTGCGCATTGCCCGACAGGGCGACGGAAAAAAGGATGGAAAAGAGTAAGATGCGCATAACGAGGGTGTGATGAGGGGTGCGTTAGTTTTTGGTGAGTTGCTGGAAGATGCCCTCCACGCTGAACTCTTCGCGGTGCATTTCGAGCAGGACGAGTTTGTTGCTGACGGCAAAATTGAAAATGTCTTTCCGGATGTCCTGGCCCGTGTCGGTGAACAATTTCCAGCGGTTGTTGCCGGCTTTTTCCACCTTTCTTACCTGGGTGATGCCCCGGAGGGCTTTGGCTGGTACGGGCCCGGCAAATTCCACGGTAATGATCACCTCTCCCTGCACCCGGTTGGAGAGTTGTTCGATGGGGTCGTCGGCCACGATGTGGCCCCGGTTGATGATGATGACCCGGTCGCAGAGGGCCTGCACCTCCTGCATGATGTGGGTGGAAAAGATGACCGTTTTTTCCCGGCCGAGGTTTTTGATCAGCTGGCGGATCTCCACCAGTTGGTTGGGGTCCAGGCCGCTGGTGGGTTCGTCGAGGATGAGCACATCGGGGTTGTGCAGCATGGCTTGCGCCAGCCCCACCCGCTGGCGGTAACCTTTCGACAGCTCCCCGATGTGTTTGTGTTGTTCCCGCTCCAGGCCGGTCATTTCTATCATCTCATCTATGCGTTGGCGGGGTTTGGCCAGGCGGTGCAGCCGGGCGATGAATTCGAGGTATTCCCTGACGTAGAGTTCTTTGTAGAGGGGGTTGTGTTCGGGCAGGTAACCAATGCGGCGGCGCACCTCCAGGGAGTCCGATTCCACATCGAAGCCGCAAATGCTGGCTTTGCCGGAAGTCTGGGGAATGAAGCAGGTCAGAATTTTCATGGTGGTGCTCTTTCCGGCGCCGTTGGGGCCCAGGAAGCCCAACACCTCACCCTTGCGGGCCTCAAAGCTGATGTGGTCAACAGCTCGCTGACGACCGTATTCCTTCGTTAATTCCTCTACAACTACGCTCATGTGGCTGAATTCCTTTCCAAGCCTGGCTGATGATCTCCCAAACCTCCCGTCCCGATCCCGAAAGCTTTCGGGATTCGGGATCGGGATCAACTTCTCTCAACTTCTCTCAACCCTCCCCCAGGCTCAATTAATTTTTATTCGTCGGCAAAACTACTGTACCGTGCATTCGCAGCCAAAGATGGTTGGTCGTATCGCTTGCGGTCGGCGTTTTTTCCTTCGGAAAAATTCTGCCGTGAAATGTCCTACTCACAACCTCATTGCCCTTCGGGTAAACCAAAGTTTCTGCAATTTCGTTCCGGAATTTTATAGTACGTGACGAACGTGACGGAGTGGCTTGCGAGTAAAACCCTTCATAACCCTCTATAACCCTCTATAACCCTTCATCCCCGATGAATATCGGGGTCATAATCCTCAATAACCCTCCATAACCCTCTACAAATTAAACTGCCATGCGCCTCTATTCACTTTCATTCCTCTTTGTTATTTCTCTCTTCTTCGCCTGCGGCAACGGTGAAACCAATGCCACTGCTGATGAGCCGGTACAGGCCGGGCCGGTTCAGGTGTCAGAGCAAACCGATGATGCCAATGTGTCTGCCCTCCCTGTTGCCACGGAAGTGGCGAAGGAAAATATGGTGAAGGAAGTACCAGTCATTGAGAAGAAAATCCAAAAGGAACCTGATTTACCGAAGGAATTTGAAGAAACACCGGAAGAACCCGTGGAAGCGAAACCGGAAAAGCCGGTAATTGAAGCACCCCATCAGGATCCCCGCCCCAATCCCGTTGTTGAGGATGCTAAAAAGGAGAAAGTGGAGGAAGAAAAGCCGGCGGTGGCCGCTGCCCCGTCCCATGCCATCTGGGACGGGCTGCTTCGCAAATACGTCAACAGCGCCGGACGGGTGAATTATGCCGGATTGAAAAATGAAATGGGAAAACTGAATGAGTACCTCGATGTGTTGGCGGCCAACCCGCCGCAAACGGCCTGGGCCAGGGGGGAGAAAATGGCCTTCTGGATCAACGCCTACAACGCTTTTACGGTGAAGCTCATCCTCGACAATTACCCCGTGAGCAGCATTACCAGGCTGCACGGCGGACAACCCTGGAAAGTGCGATGGATAAAGATTGGCGGCAAAACCTATACACTGGATGAAATTGAAAACAGCATCCTCCGGCCAAAATTCAAAGATGCCCGCATCCACTTTGCGGTCAATTGCGCAGCGAAATCCTGCCCGCCGCTGCTGAACCGGGCCTGGACTGCCCAAAACCTCGAAAGCAATTTTGAAAAACAGGCCAGGGCGTTCATCAACAACCCGGCATTTAACAAAATAAGCCCCTCAGCGGTACAGGTCAGCAAAATCTTCGAGTGGTACGCTGCCGATTTCGGCGACCTCACCGGATTCCTGAACCGCTATTCAAAGGTTAAAATAAAACCAGGCGCAAAGGTCAGTTACCTCGATTACGACTGGGCGCTGAACAGCCAGTGAACGAACAGTGCCGGACAACAATTCCGAAAAAAAATTTTGCGAAGCGAAAAAAATGCACGTTTTTTGAGACTTGAAGGTCTTAAACCAATTCGTCCAAAGTGAAAGTACTTTCCAAAGGCAGTGTTTATGCGCTACGGGCACTCACCTATGTCGTGGCCCACAAAGGCGACATCGGTTATGTAAGTATAGGTGAATTGTCCCGGTCACTGGACATCTCGTTTCACTTTCTGACCAAGATCTTTCAACAACTCACCCAGGCCGGCATCCTGGAATCGTACCGGGGCCCCAACGGGGGCATCAAGCTTGCCCGGCCGCCTCATGAAATCAAGGTGATTGAAATCGTGGATGTGCTGGAAGGGCCTGAGTTTTTCAATACCTGCCTGTTGGGTTTGCCAGGTTGCGGAGAGTTTGACCCATGTCCGGTGCATGATTTCTGGGCCAAAGCCAAAGAGGCTTTGCGACGGGAATTTGAGCTGACAACCCTGGCGGAGTTGGGAACAAAGGTTTCTGACGAACGGCTGCGCATCAAGCCCTGAGGTTTTTTTTGACCCAAAAAGAGATAAAATACTCTTAATTCTTCTGTTGCAAACACACCCCATTCCAAAAGTTGATTGTTGATCACGAATCATGTACCTCCCGATGGGGGTAGTGGGAATTCAAAACCAATAAACGATTATCTTCTCATGAAAACCTTTACACTTTTTCCAATTCTTACGCTTTTAGTTTTGGGCGCATTGCAGGCCCAGGAGTACCGCACCATTGACGGCACCGGCAACAACCTGGTCTTTTCTGATTTTGGAGCTGCCGGAACGCATGTCCTGACCCAGACCATCGGTTTCAGCGATGGGGTTTCGGCACCGGCGGGGCCTACCCGCCCCAACCCACGTCTGGTCAGCAACATGCTTTTCAGCCAGACCAACCTCGCCAACGATTCGAGAACCCTCAGTGCCTACACCTGGGCCTGGGGTCAGTTCATTGACCACGACATCACCTTGTCACCAGATCATCCTACCGAAACTTTTGACATTGAGGTGCCACCCTACGACATGTATTTCGATCCATCGGGAACGGGAACGGTGAAAATACCCATGCATCGCTCTGTCTATGACCCCACCAGTGGCACCGGACCGGACAACCCACGGAAATACACCAACGAGATCACCGCATTTATTGATGCTTCAGCGGTGTACGGCTCCGATCCGCAGCGTGCCACCTGGTTGCGTACCTTCAGTGGGGGCAAGCTGAAAACCTCCACCGGCAATTTGCTCCCCTGGAACACCATCACCGGTGAGTACGACAGCCCTGTTGACCCTTCGGCTCCGCCAATGGCCATGCCATTGCCCAACGCCAAATATTTTGTGGCGGGTGATGTGCGGGCCAATGAGAATCCCTTCCTCACATCCATACATACCCTGTTCGTTCGTGAACACAACCGGCTTTGCGATGAGCTGGCAGCGCAGCACCCTGATTGGAACGATGAGCAGCTCTACCAGCAGGCCCGCAAACTGGTGGGGGCCATCCAGCAAGCCATTGTGTTTGAGGAGTGGCTGCCTGTAATGGGGATGGAAATACCTCCTTACAATGGGTACAACTACCAGGTCAATCCCGGTATCAGCAATGCATTCAACACTGCCGCCTACCGCTATGGCCATACCACCATCAACAGCCTGCTGGTGCGCATGGACAATGATGGCAATTATTTGCCCGAAGGCGACATCCTTTTGAGGGATGCTTTCTTCAATCCTTCGGCAATTACCGAGGTAGGTGGCATCGAATCCTATTTTATCGGCATGGCCACCGTGGTGGAGCAGGATTTTGACTGCAAGGTGGTGGATGACCTGCGCAATTTCCTCTTTGGCCAACCCGGCGCCGGCGGCCTCGATCTGGCCGCCATCAACATGCAAAGAGGCAGGGAACGGGGGCTGCCCGATTACAACACCATGCGGCAGGATTTCGGCCTGCTTCCCGTCACTTCCTTTGACCAGATCACCTCTGACCCGCTGATGGCAGAAACCCTCGAATTCCTCTACGGAGATGTCAACAACATTGATCCCTGGGTAGGCATCCTTTCCGAAGACCACATGGATGATGCCCTCTTTGGCGAGACTGCCATGACCATCATCAAACAGCAGTTCATGGCACTTCGGGATGGCGACCGCTTTTACTACGAGAACGATCCCTGGCTGACACAGGAGGAAAAGGAATGGATCAAAAACACCCGCCTGGCGGACGTGATCAGGAGAAATACCCCGGTTACCATCATCCAGGATGAGGTGTTCGTGGCCCAGCCACTGACCCCTGTGTTTGAAAGGCTGGATGCCGAAGTGCTTTCTTTCGCTGTTTATCCCAACCCGGTGCTGAGCCAGTTTTCCGTGCGCATTGCTGCACACAATGCGACGGCTGCCCGATTGGAGATAACGAGCCTGACCGGACAGACCATCCTTGAAAAAGAACTCTCCCTGAGTGCAGGGAACAACATCGTATCGCTGAGCCTTCCCTATGATCTGCCTTCGGGCAATTACCAGTTGTCCATCTGGATGAACGGCAAGGTTGGCTCGCAACAACTGGTGAAACTCTAAGAATTCGTACTTCACTTTGGATACCTGGCTGAATGGGGCGCTTGCCCTGTTCAGCTTTTTCAAAACAATGGCGCTTGTGTTGAGGCCGGGTGCCTCGATGGGTCAAGTGATCCGACAGCATTTCATCGAAACAAAATCACATTGCTATGTCTGAACTGAAAAATCAAAAACTTGGAACACTGGTATTGATGAAGCCCTCTGTGGCAGAGGTTTTGGAAAAGTACAACCTCGATTTTTGCTGCAGGGGCAAGAGAACCCTCGAAGAGGCCTGTCAGCAACAGGGAGTTGAGCTTGAAGCTGTTTTGGAAGAACTGCATTCCGAATTGGAAAAACCCCGTGAATCAAAAATTGATTTTGACAAATTAAGCCCGGCTGAGCTGGTCAGCTTCATCAAAGCCACCCACCATACTTACGTTCGTCAAAAGTTGCCAATCATTACGGCACGCACAGAAAAGGTGGCCAATCGTCATGGCGATCTGCACCCGGCACTAAGGGTCATTGAAGAAAAGTGGAAGTTGGTGGCGGAAGACCTCATCGGCCACATGCTTAAGGAAGAGCACATTCTTTTTCCCTTCGTGGAAAAAGTGCAACGCTACTTTTCTTCCGACGGAACTTTTGAATTGCCCGTTGAAGAGTTCATTTCCAACCCCATCCGGGAAATGGAGCGCGAGCACGAACACGCCGGGGATATCATGGCCGGCATCAGGGAACTCTCCAACAACTATCAGCCTCCTGAGGAAGCTTGCCCCACCTGGCGCCTCATGCTTTCAGAACTGAAAGAATTTGAAGAAGACCTGCACAGGCACGTTCACCTTGAAAATTTCTTGTTGTTTCCCAAGGCCCTGGAAATGGAAAAAGAAGTTTTCAAAAACAGGAAGGCACTTCAGAATTAATGCTTGAGTAAATAAGGTAACTGTAAACTTTCTTCTCAGCTGTACACCGTTTTTGGTCGTACAGCTTTTTCTTTGCATACCATTCCGGAAGAAAATTTCGTGAAAACTCATTGTTGGTTCACGGATTGTTCGCAGGATGTAGATATTAGTGACTGATGCCATCCTTTGGCTTGTTTTTTGGGCATGCCATATTGCCAGTGGGTGGCATAGATTTATTTCCAGGACATTTCTACATCTGGTTGACGGAATCAAAGAACAACAACCCCTCATTACCACATTTACACTGAAAACCACCAGGCAGGTCCCTTCCTTGCACATTGCCAGAACAAATCTCATGAACCCATTGGCAACCAGCCGGCAAATACTCCTTTTACATGAACGAACCGAAAGGAGACCCGACTGAGAGAAGCGTCTAACTACCCTGAATCCCAGCCCTTTTCCGATTACATCACTCGTTGATAAGCCGGGAAGGTCAAGTTTAAAAAATTGAATTCGGACATAACTGAAACAAGCTAAAGGAATTCAAACATCAACGTATTCAACGAATGATCACCAGATTTTTCACCACCCTCTCTTTCGTTGCTGTACTCAGCTTCTACCTGGGCGCTCAGCCCTGCGATTGCCTCAACACCGGCAACTGTCCCGTTCCCATTCAGGACAACGGCACCTTTCAGGGCACCCTGGACGTGACCGTCAACGGCGCCAACGACCTGGGCGCTTGCCCACTGACCTCGGTCTGTTTTCAGATCACCCACACCTGGGTTGGTGACCTGGCCGTCACCCTCACTTCTCCGAGCGGCGTCAATTACATGGTCATGGCCGACGTGAACAACAACTTCGGCGGCTGCGGCAACCAGAACGACAATGTGGATGTGTGCATCGTACCGGGAACAGGCAACCCCCTGACCAACAACACCGAGTACATGTGCAACACAGGGCCCTGCCAAAGCGGCACCTGTTGCCTCACCGGCATCTGGACCATGCCCTGCGGCGGTGTGACGGACCCCGTGACCGGGGCACTGCAGGCTCCCAATTGCGACCTGAATGATTTCAACGTACCCGGCCAGCCGGCCAACGGTACCTGGACCCTCACCATCAACGACATCTGTTCCAACGACGTCGGAACACTGGACAACTTCACCCTGACTTTTGCCTGCGGCACCCTGGTGTGCACCGTTTGCGAAGCAGAAGGGGGCAGCCTGGATGCACCCATGGTGACCGGCTGTGTGGGAGACCCCGACCTGAACCTGAGCCTGCCACCCAATTACAACCCGCCTGCTGTGCCTCCCAACCCCGCCGAATATTCCTATGGCTATGCCATCACACAGAACAACATTATCGTCGCAATAAACCCGAGTGCCGACCTCACCTCCCAACCACCGGGCACCTACCAGGTGTGCGGCATTTCTTATTTGACCGCACAGGTGGGCATGCTGCCCTCGCTGATCGGAATGGATTACCCGACGGCCAAAGCCCTGTTGGAGAGTACCACCGCACCATTCTGTGGCGATTTCAGTGACGACTGTGTGGATGTGATCATCGGCCCTCCTGTGCCGCCTACCATCCTGGACACCATGTTGTGTTCCGGTGAGTGCATCGTAGTTGGCGGGCAGGTGGTGTGCAATTCCACCTCCATCACCCTGCAAAGCTGGCTCGGATGCGATTCGGTGGTCAACGTCATCATTGTGCCCATCATCATACCGCCCACCAGCGTCAGCATGGATGTTTGCGAAGGCGAATGCGTCACCATCAACAACCAGCAATATTGCGGCCCCGGCCCTCACGTGGTCAACTACATAAGCTACCAGGGCTGCGACAGTACCGTCCTGTTGACGTTGAATGAAATACCTACCAGTGCGGTCATAACCCCTCCAAATCCACCGCAGTTGAGCTGTACCAATACTTCCGTCACCCTGGATGGCTCCCTGTCCATTCCGGCCAATGCCGATTTTCAATGGCTGGGCCCGGGAGGGCTGAACAGCTCAGATCCGGTCATCACCGTATCGCTTCCCGGAACTTACACGCTCAACATTATCAACAACAACGTAAGTCCACCCTGCACAGCCAGCGCCACGGTGGAGCTTACCGAAGACAACTCCGGGCCTGACCTCCAGGTCAGCAGTACCCCGTTCATCTGCTTCGGGGATTCCATCGGCCTGGACACGCTCGACATTGTGGACCTGAACAACAGCGGAGCCACCATCACTTTCCACAGCGCCTTGCCACCGGGCCCCGGCAACCAATTGCCCGGCACCACCGTGGCACCCGGCAACACAACGACCTACTACGTCTTTGCCGAATCCGGCAATTGCTCGGATGTGGACAGCGTAACCGTGACGGTGGGGGCATTGCCGCAGGCGACGATAACAGGCGATACCCTTGTTTGCCTGGATTCACTGGCTTCCCTCGCCTCCGGCAATGGCGATACGACTTTGGCCTTCAACTGGAACTTCGATGGCGGCAGCGCCGCGCCCGGTACCGGGCCCGGTCCGCATGTGGTGGACTGGCCAACCACCGGCATCAAATCGGTATTGCTGACCATTCAGGATACCTTCGGCTGTGTTTCCCTGCCCGATACTTTCGAAGTTGTGGTAGAACCGCCGCTCAGCCCGCCGGTGGTCAACTGCCAGCCTACCAACAGTTCCATCACCTTCAGTTGGAACACGGTGCCCGGGGCCACCGGCTATACCGTGACGGTAAACACCGGCCAGGCCGGCAGCAATGTCAACGATACCACCTTCACGGTAAACGGGCTGATGCCACTGGAACAAGTGACCCTCACCGTGGAAGCCCTTTCCGGCAACAGTTGTGGCAACGCCAGCCAGCAGATCACGTGCAGTGCGCAGGATTGCCCTTCGGTAACGGTCAGCATCGATCCCGTTCCGCAAATCTGCCGGGATGCCAACACGCCACCCATCACCCTGAGCGCCACCGCAACGGGTGGAGCAGGAGGAGGCACCTGGATATGGGGCGGTTCGCCAGCCGTGCATCCCCTGACGGGCGAGTTTACACCGTCCAGCGCCAACACAGGTGCCAACAACATCACCGTGACCTATTCGGAGGGCATGTGTCAGTACAATGCCTCCACCACCATATACGTCTATCCCGTGCCGTCTTCTGATTTCAGCGTTTCCGACAGCATCTGCTTTGATGCCAGCGCTACGGTGACCTATACCGGCGGTGCCGGCAACGGAGCCACTTTTAACTGGGATTTCGACGGCGGAACTGCCAATCCCGGCACCGGGGCAGGCCCCCACACCGTGAACTGGGCCGCACCGGGCAACTACAACCTCAGCCTGGTGGTGGAAGAAAACGCCTGCCCATCCGATACCACCACGATGCCCGTAGTGGCGGAGGACTACCTGCCCCAACCACAGATCAGTTGCAGCACCACCACTACCAGCGTGGCGTTCACCTGGCAGCAGGTGCCGGATGCCACCGGTTACAACTACACCATCTCCAGCGGCCAGGCGGCCGTCAGCCAAAGCGACACTTCTGTGCTCATCAGCGGCCTGACACCGGGTGAGAATGTGAGCATCGAGGTGGAAGCCATCGGCGCCGGCGCTTGCGGGAGCAGCTTTGCCACGCTGGATTGTGTGGCGGAGGACTGCCCCAACATCACCGTTGATATTCCTTCCGTCGCAATTTGCCGGGATGCCAACTCGCAGCCTTTCGACCTCACGGTCAACATTGCCGGAGGCATGGGCACTGGCAGCATAGCCTGGTCCGGGGCAGCCATTACCGACACCCTCAACGGCACTTTTGATCCTTCCCTCGCCCTGTCGGGCAATAACCCGGTATCCGTTGTTTACGAAGAAAACAACTGCACCTTCACGGCCGGTCAGGATGTGCAGGTGACCGATGTGCCGGAGGCCTCTTTCTCCGCTTCCTCTGTCATCTGCATGGGCGATACGGCCACGCTGACCTATACCGGCACCATTGATCCGGCTTTGATCTATCATTGGGATTTTGGAACCGGCTCAGCACAGCCCGGCACAGGCCCCGGCCCACAGCAAGTGGCCTGGAGCGATACCGGCCAGCAGGCGGTCAGCCTGTGGGTGGAGAACATTCAGAGCTGCGTTTCCGACACTTTTGAACTGGCCGTGCAAAACCAGCTTCCACTGGTGGCTCCGTTCGTGAATTGCTCATCCACCACCACCAGTGTCACCATGACCTGGGCGGATGTGCCCGGAGCAGACAGTTACCAGGCTGTGGTGCTGCAAGGCCCCAACGGCATTTTCAACCCCAACCAGTACCTGTTCAGCGGCCTCACCCCGGGCGATACCGTCACCCTGGAGCTGACGGTGAGCAGCAACGGCCCCTGCCCGCCGGTTGCGGTGGTGCAGAGTTGCGTAGCCATGGACTGCCCGCCCGTCACCATTGAAATCGACTCAGTGTCAGACATCTGCCTCGGCAACCTGGCACCGTTTGACCTGGTGGCCACGGTGAACGGCGGCGCAGGCACCGGCACCGGCACCTGGAGCGGCCCCGGCATCGTGGATGCTGCAGCCGGCACATTCGATGCTTTTGACGCAGGATTTGGGAACCACACGGTCACCTACACCTGGGTGGAAGATGGCTGCACCTTCACGGCCTCCACCCCCGTCAACGTTTACGAAGAACCAACTGCATTCTTTGCGACGGACACCGTCATCTGCCACACAGACTTGTCCACAGTCTCTTATACCGGTTCGGCTGGCGCCAATGCCCAGTTCAACTGGGATTTTGGCAACGCCAATGTACTCAGTGGCAGCGGCAGCGGGCCGTACCAGCTCAGCTGGCCGGATGCCGGAACCGGGACTGTGAGCCTTGTCGTTGAAGAAAATGGCTGTACCTCCAAACTTTACGAACTGAACATCCAGGTGGAAGATACCCTGGCCACACCGGTCATCAACTGCGTGAACTCCACCACCGGCTCCGTGACTTTTGCCTGGAACGACGTGGCCGGAGCGCAAGACTATACCGTGAATGTGCTCAGTGGCCCTACCGGTACCCAGGTGACCAACACCAGTTACCAGATCAACGGCCTGCAACCCGGTGAGTTTGTGACGATAGAAGTGATAGCCAACAGCGCCACGGCCTGCCCGTCCGTTTCCGCAAATCAAACCTGCGAGGCCATTGACTGCCCGCCCGTTGATTTGCAGATCGCACCGGTGCAACCGCTGTGTTACGACCCTGCGGCTGCGTCATTCAACCTGTCGGCCACGGCTGACGGACAACCCGCCAGCGGCACCTGGAGCGGCACGGGAATTACCGACGCCAACAACGGTGTCTTCGATCCGGCACAGGCCGGTGCCGGATCGCATACGGTATCTTTCACTTACCAGCAGGCCAACTGCACCTATCAGACCAGCACCGATGTGCTCATTGTGGAACCGCCCGTTGCCGATGCGGGCAACGACGATCAGCTGACCTGCAAGGAAGGCGAAACCTCCGCCCAACTGGGTGGGGCAGCTTCCACAACCGGCCCCGGCTACAGCGTTGACTGGGAACTGGCCGGTGGCGCTTTCCCGGCTGATTCCACCATCCTGCACCCCACGGTGAGCATTCCGGGCACTTACATCCTTACCATCACCGACGACCAATACGGCTGTGTTGCCACCGATGAGGTGGTGATAGAAGGCAGCCAGGAATTGCCCATGCCGGAAGTGAGCCTGTCGCCCATAAGCTGTTTTGGGGAGAACGACGGGGCCATCAGCGTGACCGCAGTAAGCGGCGGTGAGCCCCCGTATTTTTACTCGCTGAACGGCAGTCCTTTCAGCGAAAACGGCGAGTTCCTGTTCCTGACGCCGGGCGTTTACAACCTGACGGTGCTGGATGTGAACGGTTGTGAAACGACCCTGACCCTCGACATCAACGAGCCGCCTCAAGTGGCTGTGGACCTCATAGCCTATCTGGAAGGAGACAACATCATTCACCTGGGTGACTCCGCCCAACTGGAGGCCATCATCAGCATCCCGCCGGACAGCCTCGACAACATCGTTTGGGAACCGGATTCCTTGCTGAGCTGTAAGGGTTGCCTCGATCCTGTAGCCACCCCCATCCAGACGACCACTTTCACCGTCACCATCGAAAGCAACGGTTGCTCCGATAGCGACGACCTGACCATCTTTGTCAGAAAAGACAAATTCCTCTACGTCCCCAACGCTTTCTCGCCCAATGGCGACGGCGTAAACGATGTCTTCAAACTGTATTCCGGCAGCCAGGTGGAGCGCATCGAAGAATTCAAGGTCTTCGACCGCTGGGGGGCCACCGTGTATATCTACAATGATTTTGCCCCCAACGACCCCGCTGCAGGCTGGGACGGCACCTTCCGGGGCAAACAACTGGACCCCGCCGTGTTTACCTGGTTCGCCAAAGTGCGTTTCATTGACGGCACCACCGAACTGTTTGAAGGCGACGTGACGTTGATGAAATAAAAGGGCTTGTAAGAGCTGTAAATCCCGGATTGGCATGGGCTGGTCCGGGATTTTTCAATTCAGGAGCTGACCGGAAGTCAGCGCCTGATGTGGCCCTCACAGGAGCTAACTTTCGGTTAGCTCCTGTTTTCATTTTTACAACGAGCAGAACTCGTGACGAGCATTCCCGTTTTCATGGGAAGAGGAGGGAATTCAGGCTTTCCTGGTTGCGCTCAATATCTTTTAATCAGGTCTTGGGAACAATTCAGGAGCTGACCGGAAGTCAGCGCCTGATGTGGCCCCTCACAGGAGCTAACTTTCGGTTAGCTCCTGTTTTCGGTGGAAAATATCTGCGAGATTTTTTCCTTTTTTGCGGGCAATTCTTTCCTGATGCCTGTCAACTGCCAAACATATCCTTGCAAAAATTTTTTTCTGAAAAACAGGGTTGCTACTTTGCGGCCTGCCCTTTCCGAAATAATCCAATCATTCCGGCCCTGAGGCCGGTACAGCAAAGACAACAAGTTGGCAACCCGGATGAGGTGCCATTGCCCCGAAGGGGTGAAGGCAGCATCCTCAAACGCATGAAACGGCAATGAGCAATATCAACGGCAAATGGCAACAGGAAAACACCTATGACGCCATTGTGATAGGCAGTGGCATCAGTGGGGGCTGGGCCGCCAAAGAACTCACCGAAAAAGGCCTCAAAACCCTGGTGCTGGAGCGCGGCCGCATGGTCAAACACATCACGGACTACCCCACCATGAATTACAATCCCTGGGACCTGAAATACGGCGACAGGGTGCCGCCAGCGGAAATTGAGAAGCACTACCAGAAACAGAACCGCACGGGCTACACCATTCGCCAGGGGTGGAAGCACTGGTTTGTCAGGGACGATGAATTCCCTTACACCGAGGTGAGCCGTTTCGACTGGATCAGGGGCTATCATGTGGGAGGACGCTCCATCGTATGGGGCCGCCAGAGCTACCGCCTCAGTGACCTCGATTTTGAGGCCAACGCCAAAGAAGGCATCGCGGTGGACTGGCCCATCCGGTACAAGGACCTGGCCCAGTGGTACGACTATGTGGAAGAATGGATCGGGGTGAGTGGGCAAAACGAGGGCCTGCCGCAATTGCCCGACGGCAAATTGCAACCACCCATGGAGATGAACTGCGTGGAACAGGATGTAAAAGAAAAGGTGGAGGCCAAATTCAAAGACCGCATGATCACCATCGGGCGGACGGCACACCTGACCAGCCCTACAGACCTGCAAAAGAAACTGGGGCGCGGCAAGTGCCGGTTCCGGAACCTGTGCATGAGGGGCTGCCCGTACGGGGCTTATTTCAGCAGCAATGCGGCCACACTGAAAGCCGCCGAACTGACGGGCAACATGACCCTGCGGCCGAATTCCATCGTGCATTCCATCATTTACGATCCGGAAACGAAAAAGGCCAAAGGCGTGCGCATCATGGACGCCGAAACCCGCCAGGAGATGGAGTTTTATTCGAAGATCATCTTCGTCAATGCCTCGGCGCTAAACACCACCTGGATACTTTTCAACTCCGCCAATGACCAGTTTCCCACCGGCCTTGGCAACAGCAGCGACCAGCTCGGCCGCAACGTGATGGACCACCACTTCAAAGTGGGTGCCTCCGGTGTTTCAGATGGTTTTGAAGACCGCTATTACTCCGGCCGCCGTGCCAACGGTATTTACATCCCTCGCTTCCGCAACCTCGGCGATGCAGCCACCCGAAAAAAGGACTTCCTCCGGGGCTACGGCTACCAGGGTGGCGCCAGCCGCCAGGGCTGGAGCAGGCTGGTGGCTGAACTCGGCTTTGGTAAAGGCTTCAAAGAAACCCTCCGGGAACCCGGCCAATGGCGCATGGGTATCACCGCCTTCGGTGAAATGCTGCCGCACCCCGACAACCGGGTGACCCTCAACAAGGAGGTGCTGGACAAGTACGGCATGCCCACCCTGACCATAGACGTTAAATACCGGGAGAATGAACTCAATATGCGCAAGGACATGCAGGCCGCCGCAGTGGAAATGCTGGAAGCCGCCGGCCTGAAAGACGTCCACGGTTACGATGCCGATTGTGCCCCCGGTCTCGGCATCCACGAAATGGGCACCGCCCGCATGGGCCGCGATCCCAAAACCAGCGTCCTCAATGAATGGAACCAGATGCACGATGTGAAAAACATCTTCATCACCGACGGCGCCTGCATGACTTCCTCCGCCTGCCAAAACCCCTCACTGACCTACATGGCCCTGACGGCCCGCGCAGCTAATTATGCAGTGGAGGAAATGAAGCGCCGAAACCTGTAAAACGGACTGTTGAGACTGTTGAGATTGTTGAGACTGTTGAATTGAGAGCACTGCCAAAAGTGTTACCTTACACCCTGAACCATAAGAAAACTTAGTTGATGAATACCTATTCATTTGAAAAGCTGGATGTGTTCAAGAATGCAAGAGTTTTTGTAAGAAAGATTTTCTTACTGACAGCAGAGCTTGAATTACGAGACAAGTTTGGCATTCGCAACCAAATTCAGAGGGCAGCAGTTTCTGTTATTTCGAACATTGCGGAAGGATGCGCAAGGATTTCAGGAAAAGAGCAGGCGAGATTTACAGAAATTGCATTTGGAAGCCTGATGGAAGTCTTGAGTCAATTGGTAATTCTGAAAGATCTTGATTTGATCGAAGATGCTGTCATGAATGAATTCAGATTGTTGATTGACGAAATAGCCAACAAACTCAACAAGCTAAGGGCCTCCCAGCTAAAAAAACACCTCAGAAGCTGACCCCTCAACAATCTCAACAATTCAACAATCTCAACAATCTCAACAATTCAACAATCTCAACAACCAAACATGACCCGCAGAGACGCAATCAAACGCACTGCCATTCTGATGGGTGGCACCATTTCGGCCTCGGCAATGCTGGGGCTTATGAACGGATGTAAAGCCGATCCGGTACCGGCTGACGGTTGGACACCGAAATTCTTCAGTTCCGAAGAAGGCGAAATCGTGAAGCAGATGGCCGAACGCATTTTTCCGAAGACGGATACCCCTGGCGCCATCGATGCCGGTGTACACGGATTCATCGATACCATGATGGCCGGGTACTACCAGGAACCGGAAAAGAACATGTTCCGGGAAGGGGTGCAAAGGGTAGCGGCCGATGCCAAAAGCGAGTATGGAAAATCTTTCGTGGAGCTGAAGCCGGAGGAGATGGATGCACTTCTGACGAAATACGACGAAGAGGCCTTCGGTGAAAACCGGCAAGACGGCCCCCATTTCTGGAGAATGATGAAAGAGCTGACCACCCTCGGTTTCTTCACCTCGGAAGTTGGCGCAACGGAAGTGCTGAAATACGACCCCGTGCCCGGCGACTACAATGGCTGCATCCCCTTTGAGGAGGTGGGTGCCACCTGGGCGACTTCCTGAGAGAGGAATTGAAGATGTGAGGAATCGATCCCGACATTCGTCGGGAGAGGAACCGAGGGCACTTTTTGAATTGCATTCAGAGGTAGTGGTGATACCTCTAAACCTCCATAATCTGCTATAATCCTTCATAATCCCTGCCCTGTCCCTGTCCCTGTCCGGCAGACAGACGGGCGGGCGGCAGTCTGGCTCTATAATCCTTCATAAACTTCCCACTCATCCCCTCACAGATACCTTTCCGCAACCACCTCCCGGTGGTGCAGTTCATGGCCGGCGATGCAAAAACCGAGTGCCCGTGCAGAAGAAGGGGCGTTGTTGGCTGTGCCGATGATTTTGGCGGCTTCGGCGCTCATGTTTCTGAACAGGCCCAGGGTAGCCATGCGCACCGATTCGTATTCAGTCAGGAGGGCTTCCGGGCTGAGTTGGTTGGCATTTCCGTTCCGGGCGTAGTCCTTTTCATCAAATCCGGGCAGAGAAGTTTTGTCGCCTCTGGCAATGGCCAGTGAACGGTAGGCGAAGACCCGCTCCCCGTCGGTCAGGTGTTGCAGCACCTCTTTGATGGTCCATTTGTCCGGGGCGTAGCGGTGCTCCCATTTGTCTTCAGGAATGGCCCGGAAAAACGCCAGCGTTTCCTTCATTGATTGTTCAAGAACTTGCAGCAAATCATCACCGGATACTTTGGAAATGTAGGCGTGGTAATACGAAGCGTACTCATTTTTGTCGGGTCTGGTAATCATAGGTTGGATTTTGAATGTTGTTTGAATGGATTGTCAACAAGCTGCCACTATCCCGGTTCAATCCTGGTGCTGTGGATTCCTTTTTTACATTTGCCTTTTTTGAATGAAGAATCGAGTCCCGACTTTTGTCGGGAGAGGAACTGAAGAACTGAAAAAAGAGCTGAAATCCTTCCAATCCCGAGGCAGCTTGGAACCAGAAAACCCAATCAAATGCAGATTAGACCAATCTTGATACTTTTTTTTATCGTTTGCGCCAACCTGGTAGCATCCGCGCAATTGCACCAGCCGGTTTACCCCGGGCTGAGCGGCCAGGAGTTGCTGGACAGCCTGGTGGCGGGCTACAAGGCACCCACCCTGTTGCCGCAGGCGATGGCGAGAGACACCCTCTTTGGGAAAATTGACAAGCACAATGACAGCCTAACCTGCGTTTATACGGGCTTCAGCATCTGGCTGCCCCCCGGCGAAGACCCTACCCAGGCCGCCTACATGAACGGCGGTCCCGACGGCATCAACACGGAGCACACCTGGCCCAAGAGCATGGGGGCCACCGGTCTTGCCGAGGGCGATATGCACCACCTGTACCCCACACGGATTGATGTGAACGCCGACCGGGGGAGTTTCCCTTTTGCGGACATTCCCGATGCGGTGACCGACCGCTGGTACTACCTGGACCAGCAGATGAGCAGCATTCCTTCGGCAAACATCAATGCGTACAGCGAGTGGGTGGCCGGGCGCTTTGAACCACGTGAAGACCACAAAGGCAACGTGGCTCGCAGCATGATGTATTTCTACACCATGTACCGCGAGCAGGCCGACCAGGCAGATCCCACTTTTTTTGAAGTGCAGCGCCAGACCCTCTGTGCCTGGCATTTTCAGGACCCCGTGGATGCCGCTGAATGGAACCGCACCTGGGCCATTGCCCCCTATCAGTCCGGCAAACCGAACCCTTTTGTGCTGGACTGCACTTTGCCGGAGCGCACTTATTGCAGTGATTTCGGCCAGACCTGCACGGTGGCCGGCACTGAGAAAGTAAACCGGCTTTCTTCGCTGCGCAATTTTCCGAATCCGGTGGTTGATGAGACCACTTTCACCTGGCAGCAACCCGTTGCCGGCCAGGTGCAACTGACCCTGGTGGATGCCCTGGGCCGAAAAGTAGCCCGTGTTTGCAACGAAATATTTACCGAAGGAAGGCATGAACTCAAATGGCAAAGACCCCCCGGCTTGCCGGCTGCACCGCTTTTTTATCACCTGCGGCTGGAAACGGCCAACGGAGTTTTCTTTTCCTTCGGCAAAATGCTGCTGCTGCCACGGTAAACCCCGAAATTTTGATTTCATTGGTTACCTTAGCCAGATGAGGGATGAGGGATGAGGGATGAGGAATGAGGAATGAGGGATGAGGGATGAGAAATCGAGCCTCGGCATAAAAACTTTCAAAAACTCAACGACTGACAGCACTCAAAGTGCTGTCAGTCGTAAAAAACTCCCCAAAAACCTCAAACAAAAACACCAACCAAAAACGAACAGCGATATGTCCATAACCAAACCATTCAACCTGATGAAGTGGGTGGAAGACAACCGTGACCTGCTTCGCCCGCCCGTGGGCAACAAACAGATTTACCTCGACAACGACGACTACATCGTGATGGTGGTAGGTGGCCCCAACGGCCGGAAAGATTACCACTGGGAAGACGGGGAAGAACTCTTCTATCAATTGAAAGGTGACATCACCGTGAAGATCATCAACGAGGACGGCACGCCCGAAGACATCCACATCAAAGAAGGGGAGATGTTCCTGCTGCCGCCCCGCATTCCGCACTCACCACAGCGCCCGGATGACACCGTGGGCCTGGTCATAGAGCGCTACCGCAAGCCGGGGGAGGTGGACAAGCTGATGTGGTTTTGCGAAAACTGCCACGAAAAGATCTACGAAGCCGGCTTTGAACTCAAAGACATCGGCACACAGATCAAACAGGCCATCGAGGATTTTATGAGCTCGGAAGAAAACCGCACTTGCAAACACTGCGGCACGGTAATGGGAAAACTTCCCTGATCTGCCTTTTTTAGCCCCCAAAATCCACCAGCACTTCCGAAATGAAGAAAACCTTTTTTGCTTCCGACTTCCACCTCGGCACCGATGGGCATTTGTCCGGCAAAGAGCGGGAACGACTGGTTGTGCGCTGGTTGGACGGCATCGCTCCGGAAGCGGAAAGCCTCTATCTGGTAGGGGATGTGTTCGACTACTGGTTTGAGTACAGCAAGGTGGTGCCAAAGGGCTTCATCCGCCTGCTGGGCCGCCTGGCCAGGCTCAGCGATGAGGGCTTGCCCATTTACTACTTCACCGGCAACCACGACATGTGGATGTTTCGCTACCTGGAGGAGGAACTGGGCATTCCGGTGTACCGGGAGCCCATACAAAGGGAGATCGGCGGAAAAAAATTCTTCATCGGCCACGGAGATGGCCTGGGCCCCGGCGATCATGGGTACAAATTCATCAAAGCGGTGTTTTCCAACCCCGTTTGCCAGTGGCTGTTTGCCAGGTTGCACCCCAACACCGGCATTCGCCTGATGAACTACTTTTCAGGAACCAGCCGAAAGGGCAATCCTGCCGAAGACCGTTTCCTGGGGCCCGACAAAGAACGGTTGGTGCAGTTTTGCGAAGACGAAATTACCCGAAGGGAAGTGGACTACTTTGTTTTCGGGCACCGGCACCTGCCCATTGACTATACACTTAAGAACGGCCACAGCCGTTACATCAACCTCGGCGACTGGCTGGTGTACAACTCTTACGCAGTTTTTGACGGAAATGATCTCAAACTCCAATTTTTTGAAAATGCTGATGCACGGCCTTTTGGCAATTAACCTCTGGTGCCTGCCGGCCTCTGCTATCAGAGCACAAAGCATGCTGAAGAGCCCTCCGCCACAGGAGCCGCTCTTCGCCCTGCCGGGCAAACACAAGTTGTTTGCCGTTGACAATCTTCAGAATTTGTATGTGCTTTCTTCGCAAAATGAGGTGGTGAAATACAACCCCGACGGTCAGCAGCAGTTTACCTACCCCAACAGCACCCTTGGCAGCATAGCGGCCATTGATGTGAGCAACCCCCTGCTCATCATGCTTTTTTTCCCGGACTACCAGAACGTGCTTTTGCTGGACCGGACGCTGAGTGCCGCCGGGCAATTCAACCTGTTCAGAGCCGGACTGTTGCAGGTGTCAGCAGTGGGCATGGCCAGCGACAACCGGCTGTGGGCCTACGATGCCACCACCTTCCAGTTGAAAAAAATTGACCAGGACGGGCAGGTGCGCTTCGAAAGCACCGACCTCAGCCTGGAGCTGGGCCGCAGCATCAGACCCGTGCGGATTTTCGAGCGAAACCAAACCGTCTTTCTCTGCGATCCCAATGAAGGCATTCTGTTGTTCGATGTTTTCGGCAGGTATGTGAAAACGCTCGGCCTGAAGGGCATCAGCGATTGCCAGGTGCTGGGTGATGAACTGTACTTCCTTGAAAAAGGGCTGTTGAAGTCTTTCAACCTTCAATCCCTCACGGGCCGGAGCCTGAAATTGCCCGAAGGGCTACACAACCCAAAGCAGGTGCGGATTGTTTCCGACAGGCTTTACGTACTCGACGAGGAAGGCATAAAAGTCTTCCGCCTGGAATAACAACCGGATCAGTTGTTACCTTTGCAACCCGATAATTGATATTCGAAATGAAAATCCACAAAGAAGGACATAGCATTTTGTTGACACTGGCGCTGTTTCTGGCCCTGGTGAACCTGTCGTTGCGATGGGTGGCACCGGAGGTGATGACGCCGGTGATGGTGGTTTCAGCCATCCTGTTTTTCTTGGTGTTGCAGTTTTTCCGCAACCCGCGCAGGGTCATCAAAGTTGCTGACGACCGACTGGTGTACGCCCCGGCCGACGGCAAAGTGGTGGTCATCGAAGAAACCCACGAACCCGAATATTTCAGCGACAAACGCAAGCAGGTTTCCATTTTCATGTCTCCTACCAACGTTCACGTCAACCGCAACCCCATCAGCGGCACCGTGAACTACTTCCGTTACCATCCCGGTAAATACCTGGTGGCCTGGCACCCCAAGTCCAGCACCGAAAACGAACGCACCACCGTGGTCATTGACAACGGCGAAGACGAGATATTGCTCCGCCAGATAGCCGGGGCCCTGGCCAAACGCATCGTCAATTACCTCAACGAAGGTGACGAGGTGCAACAGGGCACCGACATGGGCTTCATCAAATTCGGCTCCCGCGTGGACCTCTTCCTCCCCCTCGATGCCAAAATCGAGGTTGAACTGGGCCAAAAAGTAAAAGGCAACAAGACGGTGATAGCGAGGCTTTGAGGATGAACAGTTGGCGGTTGGCGGTTGGCTCGTAGTCGGTTCTACTAAACCGAATAATCCCTGTCTGCCGCCAGCTCGTCTGGCCGCTGGACAGGGCAGGCTCCATAATTCCTCCATTAACAACAGCTCGAAGCGAAACACTGGCAGGGTTCGGAACCCCTGCCAGCGTTGTAATATTTATTATTTCTCCATGTGGCCATCTGCATTGGTGTTTTTGGCATTTCTCTTCCACATCTTCATGGCAAAGATTAATAGAAGCACATTTAGAAAAATGCTCACGAATGAAGAGGCCTTCCATATAGTAAGTTTAGGGATTAGACAGGCCCCAGGTATTTTGTATTTTTTTGACCTGGCATCCTGAGGGTCGTTAGGTTTTTTCCATTCGAATGAAGCCAGTGTCAGGCTGTCTTGTCCTTTATATGCCGATGGGTGTTCGCAGCTGCAGCACATATCGGTTCCGATTAGTGACGGTGAATAAAGGGAAATTATACCTTCAGTACTCAAGAATCGTCCTGTGACCAGAATCGTGTCACCGATGTTGTTATTTCTAAACACACCTTCACAACTGCTGGCATGCCCTAAATCAATAACTGACACATAGCTGTTCAGAAATTTTGGCCCCTTGGCGTATTTGATGATTTCAAAGTTGAAATAGTGAACTGGATATTTGACAGGATATAAAGCGTAGTGGATGTTGGAGTCAACAAATGTTTCCCTTAATACTCCCAGAAAAACTACTTCTGAATACGCCACTTCATCTTCCAGTGGAGTTGCAAAGCAAACGCAGGCTGTGCCAGTTTTGCAAAAGCCCAATGTTGCTAAAAAGAGGAAAAATAAATGTGGGATTGTCTTCTGCATGATTCTTTATTTTATAGTTTTAATCATGGAACTGCTGTAAAGTCACAGGCAAATGCTGATTTTTTTTGAATTAAGCGCTCATCTCCTTTTTTCAATACCTCCTTTCAAGTTTCTTTTTCAAATTCCTATTTTGGGGACTTAATTGGCAATTAAACACTCCGGAACTAAATGATACGAATAGCTTTTCTACTGTTTACAATCACATTACTTTTTTCGTGTTCAGGCAAAAAGCCGGAAGGCATTGCCTTAAAATTTGAGAACACCCATTGGGTTCAGTTGGAAAGGGAGGTCACCAGAATCCGGGTGCCCAATGGTTTCAAAAGAACCTCCCGGTTCAGGCTGCATGAAGACCTGCCAGTTCTGAACAAGGATACTTTCTTTCTAAGGAGCGTAGAGAATGCCCTTCACATGGGGGAATTCAGTGATGAGTACATAGATGTTTTTGTGGATACTACTGTCGAGTTTCGGCTTTGCATTATCTATGATGCAGAGTTGCTTCCATTTGATAAAGAAACGGCCAGACTCCTTTCGGCAAATCTGGACGCTCAGATCAGAGAAATAGAAAGCCTGAACCCTGAAATGGGATACGAAAAAGTCGATGCCAAATTGGTGGGAAACAAGGATTTGACTTTCCTGAAGTCCAAATACCTGGTTACCAATTATTTTACCGGCGACCGGCTATACCACACCATGTTCATCGGAACCACCCCTTTAAGGACGCTTACCATTGTCGAGATTTCAAGTCAAGCCCTCGATCTGGAACTCAACATTTTGTCTATTAAAGACAGGTAGGAAATTCCTCATGATCCCCGTTTGACCGCCCGGCAGGCCCTATTAACCAC
>JALWSS010000212.1 GCA_026993525.1 Saprospiraceae bacterium | reverse complement strand
AAGTGGTATTCTCGTCAAAAGAGGTTATTCCTTCTGGAAAAATGTCGGACAGAGTCCGACAAGATATGGTCCCGGACATCCCGAAGGAATTTCGGGAGGAACCAGCGTCACTGCTGGCGCCTCCCGAGATGGACTCGGGATGTCCGGTGCCTCATCCAGCCGGACTCCGTCCGGCATGTGAGCATTCAAATTTCCGTCGGAATTAATGAATTGGGGGTTTTTGCCCCGATATCCCGAAAGCCTTCGGGATCGGGGCTCTCATTCCTCAATTCCCTGCCTGGCCGGCAGACAGGCTCAATTCCTCAATTCCTTCTCCGATCCCGATCCCGAATCCCGAAAGATTTCGGGATTCGGGATCGGGATCGGGGCTCACTTCCTCAGCGGCGGCATGCTCGGTCGCACTTCAATTTTGGATGGCAGGGTTCTGGGGTGCATTTCCAGCAGGTCCACGACGATCTGGCCGATGTCTTCGGGCTGTATTTTCCAGGCATCGGCGGGATTTGGGGTGTGGTTGTTGAAGTAGGTGGCCACGCTGCCCGGCATGATGGTGCTGCATTTCACGCCTTTTTGCCGAAGGTCCAGCATGACTGCCTGGGTAAAGCCCACCAGGCCGAATTTGCTGGCATTGTAAGCTGCGCCGCCTGCAAAGAAGTTGGTACCGGCCAGGCTGGCGATGGTGATGAAATAGCCTTTCGAGTCAATGAGGGCATCCACACCGGCTTTGATGGAGTTGAACACTCCGGTGAGGTTGATGTCAATGGTGTCTTTCCACTGTTCGGGGGTCAGGTCGGTGATGGGGGCAAAATGGCCCACACCGGCATTGGCGACGATGAGGTCCAGCCGGCCGAATTGTTCAAGAGCCGTTTCAATGGAAGCCTTCTGGGCTTCGAGGCTGCGCACGTCTGCTGCCACCCCGATGACCTGACCGCCTGTAGCCTCCTGAAGTTGTGCAGCGGCAGCCTGGGCGGCCTCCTGGCTGCGGCTGGTGATGAGCACTTTCATTCCTTTGTTCAGCAAACGCTCAGCTATGCCATAGCCTATTCCTTTGCTGCCGCCCGTGATGATTGCGGATTTTCCGGTAATGTCTTGCATGGTGGGAATTCTTTTGGTGATTGACAAGATTGAAAAACGAATACCTGTCCGGAAGGTTGACGGCCCTCATTCAAATAACTGAGCTATTTCACTCTCCGCGATTTGTCAACAAGCCCTTTTTGTTCGTAATTCGCAACTGAATTGAAAAGCGACAATTGGAAGGGATGCCGCTTGTAAAAAAATGCACAGGCGCACCATCAATGAAATACTATGGAGACCTATTACCTTATCATTTTAGGCGTACTGTTCATCCTGGCTTTTTCCGACCTTATTGTGGGGGTCAGCAATGACGCTGTCAACTTTCTCAATGCAGCGGTAGGCTCCAAAGCCGGCAGTTTTAAGCTTTTGGTCGGCGTTGCCGGACTCGGGATATTGATTGGCTGCACTTTCTCGAGCGGCATGATGGAGGTGGCCAGGAAAGGCATCTTTCATCCGGAACACTATCTGTTTTCCGACCTGATGCTGTTGTTTCTTGCGGTGATGATCGCAGATGTGATATTGCTGGACACCTTCAACACGTTCGGGTTGCCGACCTCCACCACGGTTTCGGTGGTGTTCGAGTTGTTGGGAGCAGCAGTTGCCATCGCCATGATTAAATCTTTCACGGGGCAGGGCATCGAAGACATCGGTGCCTACATCAACTCCGGAAAGGCCCTGGCCATCATCAGCGGCATTCTCCTTTCGGTGGTCGTGGCCTTTACAACCGGGGCCATTGTTCAGTATTTGGTAAGGATGGCTTTTTCTTTTGACTCCAGAAGATGGAGGATTAGCGGCCCTGTCTGGGGAGGCTTGTCGGCTGCCGCCATCAGTTATTTCATGGTGGTCAAAGGTGCCAAGGGAGCTTCCTGGATGAGTGCCGACACCGTGGCCTATGTCAATGACCACTGGTTGAGCATCGTGGCCATCAGTTTTGTGGCCTGGACCATCATTCTGACTTTCTTGCACCTGCTGTTCAAAGCCAACCTGCTCAGGATCATCGTCCTCATGGGTACTTTTGCCCTTGCAATGGCCTTTGCGGGCAATGACCTGGTCAACTTCATCGGTGTACCTCTTGCGGGTTACAATTCTTATGAAATCTGGGTGCAATCCAACGTAGATCCCGCTGCGCTGTCCATGGAACAACTGGCGGGAAAAGTGCCCACCCCCACCCTCATCCTGGCATTGGCCGGCCTGGTCATGGGCCTCACTTTGTGGTTCTCCAAAAAGGCAAAAACGGTGGTAAAGACTTCCGTTGACCTTGGCCGCCAGTACGAGGGTTATGAGCGGTTCAACTCATTTGCCTTTTCCAGAAGTATCGTGAGGAATTTTGGCAAGCTGGCCATGTGGGTCAACGACCGGTTGCCCGGCAGCCTGAAAAGGTTCATCGAAAAGCAATTTGACCCCAGGCCTTTTAACGAAGTGCAAAAAAAACTTGGCAAAGATGCCCCGTCATTTGACCTGGTAAGGGCTTCTTCAACACTTGTCGTGGCGAGTATATTGATTGCCATCGGCACCAATCTGAAACTGCCGCTTTCCACCACCTACGTCACGTTCATGGTTTTCATGGGCACCTCACTGGCCGACGGGGCCTGGGGCAGGGAGAGTGCTGTTTACCGCGTTTCCGGAGTGCTTTCGGTGATCGGCGGGTGGTTCTTCACCGCCATGTCTGCATTCATCATAGCTTTTGTCCTGGCGTGTATTCTCTACTTTGGAGGCATGGTGGCCATCGCCATTGTCATCGCCATCGCCATCTACCTGGTTTACCGCTCTCACAGAATTCACGACAAAAGGGAAGCCGAACGACTGGAATTTGAGAAGTCTGAAGAAGTGGATGTGATGACCAGGGATAAAATTCTCGGCAAAGTTGCCAAATCAGTTCAGAGCACTTTTGAGAGCATTCAGGTCTTGCTCGGACAAACCCTTCAGGCATTGGCCAACGATGATTTAAAAACAGCCCGGGATGCCTTCAAAGGCTACCAGGACCTGGAGAAAAAGGCTTTCAAACTCAAAAGCAAAGCAACCAAATCACTCGACCAGATTGACGACGATCAAATTGAAGCGGCGCACCTGTACATCCTGATCGCGGAATACATTGATGAGATGACGCACATTGTGAGAAACCTGGTCAAGCCTTCCTTTGAACACATTGACAACACCCACAAACCCCTGCTGCCCCAACAGATCAGGGAGCTCGAAGATGCATTGGCACAGGTTTCCAATCAAATGAACCTTGCCAGTTCGGCCATCGCTGCGCAAGACACCGAAGCTTTGCAAAAGCTAAACAAAGAGTTTTCATCCTTCGTGAAATACCTCCGGTCTTCCAGAAAAGCCCAGATCAAGCGCATCAAAAACCACGAAGTCGGCACCCGAAACAGCATCCTCTACTTCAACCACCTCGGCGAATTCCGGAACCTGTCTATTTACATCAACAGGATGGCCAAGGTGTTTGAAGACCTCGTGATAAACGAAGGAGCGCCAATGAAATCCTGAATTATGACAGAATGCCTGACAGAACAGGTGGAGGTTTCCGGCTAGTGCCCGGCAACCTCCATTTTAATTTTTGGAACATAAAAAGCCGCCCCGCCAAAGACGGGAACGGCAAGAGAAACGTGCTAATACTAATTCTTTGGGCAATTGAATAACCTGCGCACAGCCACCGCGAAAGTGAGGTGCTGTGTGGAAATGTCCGCGATGTAATAAATGAAGGACAACAAAATCTTCAACCCTGAGGGGTCAAAGAAAAATCGAAATCAGAAATGAAGAACTTTTGATTTTTGTTGTCGTCTGTAGTGGAGTACAGGGCAAATATCCCAAATCCTTTTATTTTATCAAACCATTTATGCCACAGATTCCCAGTTTAGTGAGCTCGTAGATTAATTGTTGGGGAGATGAAAAATGGACCCCCCTGATCCCCACCCGGGCGGCTGCCTCAGCGTTGTTTTTATTGTCGTCAATGAAGATGGCGGTCTCCGGTTTTACATCGTACCTCTGCACCAGGGTTTCATAGATCTTCCTGTCCGGTTTGATAACCCCTTCTTCACCTGAAACAACGATTCCCTCAAACCAGTGCAGGAATTCGTACCTGCCCAGGGCCACCGGAAAGGTCTCTGCCGACCAATTGGTCAGGGCCAGCAGGCGGTGCTGACCGGCTTCTTTGAGTTGCTTCAGAATCTCCACAGTATCATCTACCGGGCCGCCCAGCATTTCCTCCCACCTTCCGTAAAAGGCCCTGATGGGCTCCTCCCAGTCGGGAAACAGCTTCACCCGCTCTTCGGTAGCTTCGGCCAAAGACCTGCCGGCATCCTGCTGCAGGTTCCAGTCGTGGGTACAGATGTGCTCGTAGAAATACCGTTTCCGGTTCTCAGAATCGAACAGCTTGTCGAAAACATAATCCGGGTTCCAGTCTATCAGCACCCCGCCAAGATCGAAAACGATGGTGTCAATGTGAGTGGGCATGTTGAAGGTTTTTGACAGGAGATGATTGTTGAAGTGTTGAAGTGTTGAAATTGTTGAAGTGTTGAGATTGTTGAAGTGTTGAGATTGTTGAAGTGTTGAGATTGTTGAAGTGTTGAGATTGTTGAAGTGTTGAGATTGTTGAAGTGTTGAGATTGTTGAAGTGTTGATCCCGAAAGCTTTCGGGAGTTGAAGTGTTGAAATGGGGTATATGCACTCAAATCCTCGATTCCTCGATTCCTCGATTCTTCAATTCTTCGATTCCTCTCCCGACGAAAGTCGGGACTCAATTCCTCTCCCGATCCCGAAATATTTCGGGATGGGATCAATTCCTCATCCCCAACTTACCGTTGCCTCAGTTCCTCCACCTCCTCAACGGTTTTGGGGATGGGCATACCCAGCACCCGGTGGCCATCGTCGGTGATCAGCACGTTGTCTTCAATTCTGACGCCGCCAAAATGCCGGTACTCGTTCACTTTGTCGTAATTGATGAAATCGGTGAACTTGCCTTCGGCCTGCCACTGATCTATCAGCTCCGGGATGAAGTAGATACCCGGTTCAACGGTCAGTACAAAGCCGGGTTCAAGGGCTCTGGCCAGGCGCAGGTAAGCCGTTCCGAACTGTGTGCTCCGTTGCACCTCATCGTTGTAACCGACGTATTGCTCGCCCAGGTCCTCCATGTCGTGTACATCGAGGCCCATCATGTGGCCCAGGCCATGCGGGAAGAACAAGGCATGGGCCCCCTGGGCCACAGCTTCGTCCACGTTGCCTTTCATCAGGCCGAGTTGTTTCAGGCCTTCGGTCATTTGGCGGCTGGCCTCCAGGTGTACGTCCATGTACTTCACACCCGGTTTCAGGCTGGCAATGGCGTTGTTCTCCGCATCCAGCACGATCTGGTAAATCTCTTTTTGCTTTTGGGTGAACTTCTTGTCCACCGGAAAGGTGCGGGTGATGTCGCCGGCGTAATGCGAGTTGGCTTCTGCGCCAAAATCACCGAGCACCAATTGTCCTTTCCGGAGCATGTTGCCGTGGTAGTGGTTGTGCAGGATATGGCCATTCACAGACAGGATGATGCCGTAGGCCACCCCCCTGCCCAGCCCGTATGAGATGCCCAGCGCAATGCCGGCCAGTTCACTTTCCGGCTTGCCCTCTGTGGCAGTCATCATCACGGTCATGTGCATGGTTGCGGTAATGTTGACCGCCTCCTCGATGCAGGCCACTTCTTCGGTGCTTTTATGAGCTCGCTGCGCAACGATGGCCCGGATCAGATCGGCACTGGCAGCATTTTTTTGTTCGGCTGCGCCAATGCCGGTCAATTGTTCCAGTTTCAGCATGTTGTCCCAACGATACGGAGGAGTGAAATGGAGGGCTGCCCCGCCGCTTTTTGCCTTTCCGACATAGGTACCCAGTTCTGCCGAAGGCAGTACCTTGTCAATGCCCGTGCGTTCAGCCAGCTCAGCCAAAGAGGGCTGGGGCCCGGTCCATACGATGTCTTCCATCGTCAGCTCGTCACCAAAGAGAATGCTTTCGCCGCTTTCAGCGTCAATGGCGGCAAACAGGCCGGGCTGCGCTATTCCGAAGAAATACAAAAAGTTGCTGTCCTGCCTGAATTGGTAGGGGTTGCCGGCGTAGTTCATGCCCACTTCGTTGTTGCCGGGAAAGAGCAGGAGGCCTTTTCCGAGATCTTTGGCAAGTTGCCGGCGGCGGTGCGTATAGGTTTCTTTTGAGAAGGGAATTTGCATGGTGTGTTGTTGAGGGTTAGGGAGGTTTATGACCCCGATATTCATCGGGGATGGAGGATTATGGAGGTTTATGGGGGCTTAGGCATCGATGGAATCATAGACGACGACCTTTTCAAAAAGGGGACCGTATTCGTCCACAAACTTTTTGTGGTCCGGATGCACCTGATATGCATCCTGTGCTGCTTTGTCTTTGAAAACAGCCAGCCAGGAAACGTCGTAGCTGCTATCAACCACCGTGCGAGGAGTGCCGGCAGGCACGCCAATATGATAGCAAGCACTTCGATTCCAGTCAGGTATTTTTTCAGGCCTTCTGTCAGCTTTTCCCGGTCGGTGGTGTTGCCGGGGTTTTTCAACCAGAAATACACCTGGTGGATGAACACATTTTTCAGCTCATCGGCTTCGCCGGAACTGCCGTTGGTTAGAGTAAAGGGCACCAGGGCTGCCATACCGGCCTGCCTGACAAACTTGCGTCTCGATGATTTTTTCATGGTGAATTATTTTTTGAACAGTCACCGGGTTTACCGAAGGGAAGCAAAGATTGACAAATGAGCGGGGAAATCAAAGAGCCATTGCCCTTTCGAGGCCAATAAAAAAGCCTTGCAGATTAGAAATTGAACTTCTAATTTGCAAGGCTGCATTTTATGGCCAACACCAAAAGTGTCAACCAACAAGGAGATACATTTGCTTACTCCGGCTCAAATCCGAGTACGATGTTGAAGCGGGTCAGGTCGGAGAACTTGGTAGAATCCTTGTCGAATCCAATACCCCAGTCAAATCCGAGTACGCCGAACATGGGCAGGAACACCCGCAAGCCGGCTCCCACCGAACGCTTGATATCGAATGGGTTGTAGTCGCTGGCTGCCTTCCACGAGTTTCCGCCCTGGGCAAAGGCCAGCACATAAATGGTGCTGGTTGGTTGCAAGGAAAGCGGATAGCGCAACTCCATGGTGATCTTCTGGTAAAGTGGCGTGGCGGCAATGTCGTTGGGGTTGTTCGGATCGAAGCGGTTGTTTTCGAGGTCCTGAGGTGAGTAGCCGCGCATGGAGATGATCTCCGTGCCGGTAAAGTAGCCGAACTGCTGGTTGTTCAGGCCATCGCCACCCAGTTGGAAACGCTCAAAGGGCGAAACCCCAATGGACTTGTTGTAAGCACCGATGAATCCAAACTTGGCGTTGGCCCTGACGGTGAGTTTACCGACGAGGGTCTGGTACCAGTCGGCTTCGATTTTCCACTTGTGGTACTCCAGCAATTTGAAGCGCTCTTCCGGGCCTTCCGTGCCGTAATCCCTGTTGGTGAACAGCGAGTACGGCGGCGTCAGCTGCACCGAGAGCGACACCTTGGAACCATCCTGTGGGAAGATGGGGTTGTTGATGCTGGTGCGGGCAAAAGTCTGTGTGATGGAAAAGTTCCGATAGTCGCCTTCATCAACGAGTTCTCCCCTGTCGGTTCGGAAGAAGCCCCGGCCAAAGCTGTAGTTCTGAAGCGAGATGTTCTGAAGGTTCAGGGCCGTTGAGGAGATAAAGTTGTCGTCCGGCCACTTGAGGCGGGTGCCCAGGCTCACGGTTACACCGGCATTGACCAGGCGGCCGTAAAGGTCGCTGGAACGCTGGAAGCCGTTGCTGAGGATGGAAGCATAACCTGCCACGGTAAACGAGGTCGGTTTTTTTCCTCCCAGCCACGGCTCGGTAAACGACATGTTGTACGACTGGTAATAGCGCCCGTTGGTTTGGGCCCTGATGCTGAGCCGTTGGCCGTCGCCTTGCGGCAATGGGCTCCAGGTGCTCTTGTCTTTGATATTGCGGACAGAAAAGTTGTTGAAAGCCACACCCAGGGTTCCGATCACACCACGGCCCCTGCCGCCCCAGCCGGCCGAAAGCTCGAGCTGGTCACTGGGTTTTTCTTCCACGGTGTACTCGATGTCCACAGTACCTCGCTGTGGGTTCACCGGGGTATTGATGCCGAGGTTTTCGGCATTGAAGTAGCCCAGGTTGATGATCTCCCGCTGGGAGCGGATGATGTCTGAGCGGCTGAATTTATTGCCCGGCAGGGTGCGGAGTTCACGCCGGATGACGTGCTCGTGTGTGCGGTCATTGCCCTTGATCACCACTTTGTCAATGGTGGCCTGCGGGCCTTCGAAAATTCGGATATCCAGGTCAATGCTGTCGTCAGAAATGGCCACTTCCACCGGATCTACATTGAAGAAGAGGTAGCCGTTGTCCATGTAAAGGCTGGTCACGTCCCGGCCGTCCTGGCTGAAAGTGAGGCGGGTAGTGAGCAACTCTTTGTTGTACACATCGCCTTTGTTGATGCCCAGGATATTGGCCAGGGTTTCGTCGTCGTAAATGGAATTGCCCTTGAAGGTGATGTTGCGGAAGTAATAGCGATTGCCCTCCTCTATATCGAGGTGAACGATCAGGTCTCCGGGTTTTCCGTCCTTGTCTTTTACCCGCCAGATGGTGTCGTTCACGATGCGGGCATCCCTGAAGCCAATTTTGTTGTAATAGTCAATGATGGCCTTCTTGTCTTCTTCGTAATCCTTTTTGATGAGCTTGGAGCCTGACAGGATGCGTTTTTTCCGGCGGGTGTTTTTCATGAGGTTGCGCACCTTGCGCACCTTCACGTTGTTCACACCGCTAAAGGTGATGTCCTCGATTTTCACTTTGCGGTTCTTGTTGATGTCGAACACCAGTCGGACGGCATTGATACGGGTGGTGTCGGTAAGTTCTTCCACCTTGACCCTGCAATCGAGAAAGCCTTTTTCTTCGTAATACTTTTCAATGGCCCGGGCAGCATTGCTTTTGATGGCATCGGTGACGATTCCCCCTTTGATGAGGTACTTGTTCACCTCTTCGTTGAGGTCGTCATGGGCGCCTTTCTTCACCCCCCTGAAGGAGTGGGTGGTCAGGCGGGGGCGTTCCACCACATTGATAATGAGGAAGATAACATCACCGATGGTTTTCTCTTTCAGGATTTCCACATTGGTGAACAGGCTCAGTTTCATGAGCGATTTCACCGCCCGCTGGATTTCCTTGCCCGGCACCCGGATGCGGTCGCCGACCCGGAATCCGGCAATGGAAATGATGGCGGAGGGGTCGCTGAACTGGTTGCCGGTCACTTTCACCCCGCCGATCTCGTAATCGGCAGGCTTCTCATAAGTGGCATAGGGCAGGCTGTCGGTTTCCACCTGGGCATTGGCCACCACGCCGAAGCAAAAGATGAAAACGAGCAGCACAAAATTTCTGAGAGTAGTCAACATGAGGTGAGTCAAAAGTTATATGCACCGGGCAAAGCCCTGCAAATTGGTAATCCTTGATTGCTTTTCAAAAAGACGTGCAAAGAAACGGAGCTTTGTGCAAACGGCTGAAGTTCAACAGAAGAAATGTGCGCATTTGCAGCTTTTAACGACATCCGCCCTTTTCACGCTACCAAAGTGCAAAGGCTGTCCCTGCGGGTTGTATTCCTTCGGGCCTCCGGCCCAATTTTTATACACAGCGTCGGCAAGGTGCCAATTGGCCCATCCTTTACCCGATCCTGACCGCAACCCCTCTTAACCCCTCTCAACCTTCCTTGACAACCGCTATCTTGCACCGAAATTTTACAGAATGAAATCTCTCTACGCTTTTTTTATTTTCCTCTTCTTCGGCCCGTCGGCCAACAGCCAGCAAACGGTAGGGCTGTTTTTGAACGATTCCCTGTCTTACAACGGCTACACCCTTTTTGCCCCCTTGAGTTCACGCACCACCTATCTGATTGACAATTGCGGTGAGCTCATCAACAGTTGGCAAAGCGAATTCACTCCCGGTGTGGCTGTGTATCTGCTCGAAAACGGCCACCTGCTGCGCACCGCCCGCATTGCCAGCCCTTTCAATGCCGGCGGCACCGGTGGCCGCATCGAAGAATACGACTGGAACGGCAATCTCGTCTGGGCTTACAACTACTCCTCTGCCGACTACCACCAGCACCACGACATCACACCCATGCCCAACGGCAACATCCTGGTGCTGGCCTGGGAGAAGATCTCTGAGCAGGAAGCCATAGACCTGGGCCGCAACCCCGCCCTCATCAATTTCCAGGGTCTCTGGCCCGAACACATCGTGGAGTTGAAACCCATCGGCAGCGACAGCGCCGAAATCGTCTGGGAATGGCATGCCATCGATCACATCGTGCAAAATTTTGACCCCACCCTGCCCAACTACGGCAACCCCGCCGACCACCCCGAAAAACTGGACCTCAACTACGGCGCAGGCACCGGCGGCGGCCCTGGTGGCTTTGCCGACTGGATGCACGGCAACAGCCTGGCTTACAATCCCGACCTGGACCAGATCATGCTCTGCTCACGCCGACTGCACGAGTTTTACATCATTGACCACAGCACCACCAGTGCCGAAGCAGCCGGCTCCTCCGGCGGCAACAGCGGCCGGGGCGGCGACCTCCTCTACCGATGGGGCAACCCCGAAGCCTATGGCCGCGGCACCGTCGCCGACAAAGCCCTCTTTGGCCCCCACAACGCCCACTGGATTCCCGAAGGCCTGTCGGGTGCAGGCCATGTGCTGGTCTTCAACAATGGCGTGGACCGCCCCAGCGGGTTTATCTCCTCCGTTGACGAAATGGCCCCCCCCATTTTGCCCGACGGCAATTACGAACTTGACGCCGGTTTTCCATACGGCCCTTCCAACCTGGTGTGGAGTTTCACAGCCGACCCACCCGAGAGCTTTTATTCGCCCAA
>JALWSS010000211.1 GCA_026993525.1 Saprospiraceae bacterium | reverse complement strand
TCCCGGACGTCCCGAAGAAATTTCGGGAGGAACCAGCGTGGTTGCTGGCGCCTCCCGAGATGGACTCGGGATGTCCGGTGCCTCTTCCAGCCGGACTCCGTCCGGCATGTGAGCATTCAAATTTCCGTCGGAATTAATGAATTGGGGGTTTTTGCAGTGGACTCAGGAATTGAGGAATTGAGGGATCGAGGAATTGAAGCCCCGAAGCCGATGTTTGCCGGGATCGGCTTTCGAGGGAGGAATCGAACGTCCCTGCTCAACCCCTTTAAACCTCTCTCAACCCTCTAAACCCCTCTCTCAACCCCTGAACACTCCACTAAATCTCCACCACCGTTACACCGTCGCCTCCGTCTTCGGCGGCGGGGTGAAAGACATTTTTCACGGCGGGATAATCACGGATGACATTTCTGACAATATCCCTGAGAGCCCCGGTGCCTTTGCCGTGGATGATGCGCAGCACATCGGCGCTGCTCATCATGGCCCGGTCCATGAATTCGGTAAGGGTTTTGATGGCGTCCTCACTTTTCATTCCCCGGATGTCGAGCCGGGCGTCGAAGTTGGCATTCTGGCTGAATGTATCGGACCGGATGCTGACCGATGAGCGCACGTCGAGGGGTTGGCGGGCGTGCTCCAGGTCTCTTACGGGCACCGTCATCCGCAACTGCCCCACCTGCACGATGGCCTTTTTCTTGTCAATGGCCTCCACCACGCCGGTGGTACCCCCCTGCCGCATTCTGACGAAATCACCAGGCTGAATGGGGCCTTTTTTGGCTTCCTTAAAGGTGGGTTGAGCCACGGCCTCGTACATTTTCTCCTGCAGATCGGTGACCGATTCTTCCAATTCCTTCCGCTGCCGGCGGGCCTGCTGAGCCAGGCTTTTGGCTTTTTCCAGGTTCTGGGCTTCCCGGATTTCCCGCACCAGGCGCTCCAGTTCCTTGTTTTCCCGGGCGGTTTCCTGCAGGGCCTGCTGTTTCACTTCCAGTTTCAGCTTTTTGCGGCGGTACTCCAGGTTGCGGTGGAGTTCCTCGTAGTTCTTGATGAGGCGCTCCAGGGCCTTTTCCCGCTCCACGAGGCTTTCCAGTTTGTCTTCCACTTCCTTCTTTTCCCGCTGGAGGTCTATGAGCAGGTCGTCAACGGCGGTTTCGTTTTTGCCGGCGCGTGTGCGGGCGTATTGCAGAATGCGCTGATCGAGTCCGGTTTTTTGAGCGATTTCAAAAGCATAGCTGCTGCCCGGCCGCCCCACTTTGAACTGGTAGGTCGGCGAGAGGTGCTCTTTGTCAAAGAGCATGGAGCCGTTGACGATGCCCCTGGTTTTGAAGGCAAACATTTTCAGGTTGGAATAGTGGGTGGTGATGACCCCATACACCCGGCGGCGGTTCAGGTCTCGCAAAATGGCCTCGGCAATGGCCCCGCCAATTTTCGGATCGGTGCCGCTGCCAAATTCATCGATCAGCACCAGGGTGCGCTCATCGGCCCCTTCCAGAAAGGCTTTCATGTTTTCCAGCCGGCTGGAGTAGGTCGAGAGGTCGTCTTCCAGCGATTGTTGGTCGCCGATGTCGGCGAAGATCTTTTCGAAGATGCCCATGCGGCTGCCTTCATCCACGGGGATGAGCATGCCCGATTGGAACATCAGTTGCAACAGCCCCACCGATTTCATCAGGATGGACTTGCCACCGGCATTGGGGCCGCTCAGCACCACGATTTTGTTGGGCGGGTGCAGGTCCAGGTCGAATGGCACCACTTCCTTTTCCTGCTTTTTGTTCTTCAGCAACAACAACGGATGGCGCCCCCGGTGAATGCCCAGATGGGCGTAATTTCCCTTGTACGGTTCTGCCAGCAAGGGCTTTACCGCCTCCAGGTGGATGGCAAGACGGGCTTTGGCATAGATCACATCAAAGCGGGTGAGCAAAGCCTGGTACTGCCGGAGCATCTGTATGTAAGGACGGAACGTATTGCTCAGCTCTTTCAGGATGCGCCATATCTCCCGCCGCTCTTCCTGTTGCAGGTCGAAGATGTCGTTGTTGATTTCGATAACCGCCTCCGGTTCGATGAAGGCCGTGCGGCCCGTAGCGCTTTCATCGTGGATGATGCCCCTGATCTTGCGCTTGTGTTCGGCCGGCACACTGAGTACCCGGCGGTTGTTTCGCACGCTCTCCACATTGTCGCTCAGCCAGCCGTTTTTGCGGTATTGGGCAATCAGTTGGCGGAACGCCCGGTCGAGGTCCCGTTGCCGGTTGATCACCTCCCGGCGCAGGTGGGCCAGTGCAGGTGATGCATCGGGCCGTATTTCTCCGTTTTCGTCGTAAACCCGGTTGATGGCCTCCTGCAAATCTTCGTCGTAATCAAGCGGCCGGATGATGTCGTACAACGCCGGGAAAAGTTTGCGGCGATCAGCCGTGAAGTACTTAAAAATGGCACGGGTGGTCAGCAGCAGTTGGTTGATGCGTTGCCAGGATTCGTCCGGCAGCACATAGTCCTCTATCTCCAGCAGGCGCAGGTCTTCGGCCAGGTCTTCATATCCGCTCAGCGGCAGGGCATTGTTGTGTTGCAACCCCCTCTTGCACTCGTCCACTTCGTCCAATTGCCGCTCGATGACGGCCGGATCCGTCAGCAAGGTCAAAGCCCCGGCAGCTTCCCGGCCCGGCTCGCCCAGGCACTCCTGCTCCACCAGGTGCAACACCTTGTCAAACTCCAGCTTCTCGTACAAATCTTTGGGAACCAACTGCATATCGCTCTTTTCTTTCTTTCCTTCGGCTGCGCCAACCCGGCCACAGCCGCAAAGATAAACAGGAGTAGGGAGTAGGGAGTAGGGAGTAGGGAGTAGGGAGTAGGGTGTAGGGAGTAGGGAGTAGGGAGTAGGGAGTAGGGTGTAGGGTGTAGGGTGTAGGGTGTAGGGAGTAGGGAGTAGGGAGTAGGGTGTAGGGTGTAGGGTGTAGGGTGTAGGGAGTAGGGAGTAGGGAGTAGGGAGTAGGGAGTAGGGAGTAGGGAGTAGGGAGTAGGGAGTAGGGAGTAGGGAGTAGGGTGTAGGGAGTAGGGTGTAGGGTGTAGGGTGTAGGGTGTAGGGTGTAGAGAGTAGGGAGTAGGGTGTAGGGTGTAGGGTTTAGGGTTTGGAGGAGCTAGCCCCTTTCATCCCTCATCCCTCATCCCTCATCCCTCATCCCTCATCCCTCATCCCTGAGTAGGGTTTAGGGTTTAGAACTGCTACTCTGCTAAACTCTGTGGTTAAAAAGAGTAGAGAGTAGGGTTGGGCACCATCTCCGGTTAACGCTGTGATCAAACTCTGTATAACTCTGTGGTTAAAAAGAGTAGAGAGTAGAGAGTAGGGTGTAGGGTTTAGACCTGCTACTCTGCTAAACTCTGTGGTTAAACTCTGCTAAACTCTGTGGTTAAACTCTGTTAAACTCTGTGGTTAAAAAGAGTAGAGAGTAGAGAGTAGCTAGCGCTTTCATCCCTCATCCCTCATCCCTCATCCCTCATCCCTCATCCCGCTCCTCTGACAATTGCTTTGGAGCCGAATCGGCGGCGGATTTCGTCCATGGATTTCAGCAGGCGGATTTCTTCGGTGTTGTCTTCAAAAAGGTTGAGTTGGGGGCTGCCGTGTACCAGCCCGCTGAAGCGCACCCCGATGAGGCGGATGAGTTGTCGCCGGTCGAAGAGTTTGTCGAAGAGGGAGCGGGCATGGGCCAGCAGGGGGCGGTCGTTGGCGGTGTAGGGGATGGTCATCTGGCGGGTGTAGGTGCTGAAATCGGTGTAGCGGATTTTCACCGTGACACAGGAGGTGAGTTTTTGTTGCTTGCGCAACTGAAAGGCCAGCTGGCTCACCAGCGAGTTGAGTTTGTCGTGCAGGAAGCGCATGTCCGTGGTGTCGGTCTGGAAGGTGCGCTCGGCGGAGATGCTTTTGGCTTCGTGGTAAGGCACCACGGGCGAGTTGTCAATGGCATTGGCTTTTTTCCAGAGGCCGAGGCCGTGCTTGCCAAACTCCCGCTGCAGCAGGCGGGGCGGTATTTCGGCCAGGGTCTGCACCTTGCGCACCCCCATGCGGGCCAGTTTACGGGCGGTTTCCTTGCCGGCACCGGGTATCTTGCTCACGGGCAGCGGCGCCAGGAAGTCCTTTTCGGTGCCGTTTTCCACCAGCAGTGCGCCGTTGGGTTTGGCCTCTCCGGCGCCCACCTTTGACACCAGCTTGTTCACCGACAAGCCCAGCGAAACCGGCAAGCCCGACTCCCGCATGATGCGCTGCCGCAGCTCTCCCGACCACTTCCAGCAGCCAAAGTATTTGTCCATACCCGTCAGGTCCAGGTAAAACTCATCGATGCTGGCCTTTTCAAAAAGCGGCGCTTCTTCGGCAATGATGTCGGTGATGAGGCGGGAATAACGGCTGTAGTCCTCCATGTCACCCCGGATGACCACCGCATCGGGGCACAGCCGCAGCGCCATGCTCACGGGCATGGCAGAGTGAACGCCAAAACGCCGGGCCTCGTAACTGCACGAGGCCACCACACCCCGGCCACCAGTGCCGCCAATGATCACCGGCTTGCCCGCCAGGGAACTGTTTTTCAGCACTTCCACAGAAGCAAAAAAAGCGTCGAGATCGAGATGGAGGACAGCCCTGTTAAACATTTTGTTTTTATTTTGAGCAAATTTACCCCCTGTTAGCTTATTTTAAAACATTTGTTTTTAAAAATTGAAACACCGTACAGTGGTTGCGGTGCAGGAGGAAGACGTTGCGGTGCAACGTCTCTACTCCAAATAAAAATCCCTGGTTAGCAGAGTGTATTCTTCGGAATGACCCGGCCCGTTGCCGGAGTGGATGCAGAGGCTGTCCTTTTGGAGCGGGTTCACCTGGCATTCAAACTGGAGTAGCAGGCGCTCGACGGGTTTGCCGGGGCGGGTGCGCACTTCGGTGAGGCGGGTGCAAAACAGGTGGTAGCTGTTGGCCAGTTCCCGGAAACGGAGGCCTTCCAGGTGCGGCAGGATGACGGCAAAGCGGCCGTTGGGTGCCAGCAATTTCCTGACGGCAGACAGCAGGTCGCCGTGCGGCAATTTGATGGTGTGTCGCACCGCCATGCGGTCGTTGTTGTCGGAAAAAGTGCCGCCGCTGAAAAATGGCGGGTTGCTGACGATGAGGTCGTACTGCTGCCGGCTTTCCTTCGCAAAATCCTGGATGGAAGTGGCAAAGGTGTTCAGGCGCTCCGGCCAGGGGCTTGCGGCCATGTTCTCAGCGGCTTGCCGTGCGGCATTGGGGTCAATTTCCACGCCGTGGACTTCGGCCCTTTCCGCTCGCTGCGCAAGGATGAGCGCCATGACCCCGCTGCCGGTGCCAATGTCCAAAACCCTCCCGGCGCCGGCTACATCGGCCCAGGCAGCCAACAACACCCCATCGGTGCCAACCTTCATGGGGCATTGGTCTTGCGCAACACTGAACTGCTTGAATCGAAAAGGCTTCACTTCCCTATTGGACATAAAATGTGAGGATTTCACGGTTTTTGGCAGCGCGCTGCAAAGGTAGCAGAGCGGGGGGAATTGTTGAGATTGTTGATTTGTTGATTTGTTGAAGGGTTGGTCGTGGGCTTCAGTTCCTCAGTTCCTCCCCCCCACCCATTCGGCATAGGAAGTCGGTGTTTCGTAGAGTTTCACGGACTGGAGGGCAACGCCGGCAGGCAGTTCGGGTGCGATGGCCTCAACCATGTAGATGAGCAGGTTTTCGCAGGTGGGTTGAAAGGGCACGGTCACGAGCTTTTGCCCGTCGTTGCGCAAAGCGCTGAGGAGTTCTTTTGAGCTCGCCTCCGGCAATACCAGTGCATGGTCGAAGACTTCCAGGATGTTTTGTTTCACAATGGCCTTCAACACTTTGAAATCCATCACCATTCCGTTTTTCGGATGGCCGGGTTCATCGAGCGGCTCACCAACTACCGTCACCTCCAGCCGATAGGTGTGCCCGTGGATGTTGCGGCAGGCCCCGTCGTAGCCCGGCAGTGCGTGCGCCATATCGAAAGTGAATATCCTGGTCAGTCTGATCTTCATGTCCCTTCGGATAATTTGGACGCAAAGGTCAGGAATGGAATTGAGCGGAAAGATGATTTTGGTCAATAGTAAATAGCTCGTGGCTCCCCGTGCCGATGAGGGATGCCCCGATAGTCATCGGGGGAGGGATGAGGGATGAGGGATGGGGAATGAGGAATGAGGAATGAGGAATGAAAAGGGCTAGCTCCTCCAAACCCTACACCCTACACCCTACACCCTACACCCTACTCCCTACTCTCTACTCTCTACTCCCTACTCTCTACTCCCTACTCTCTACTCCCTACTCCCTACTCCCTACTCCCTACACCCTACTCCCTACTCCCTACTCCCTTTAAACTATCTGCCCATCCGACAATTACCCCTGGCAGGGTATTGCTGTGGGGAAGGGAGCCTGTACCTTTGCATCGGTTTTTTTCTAAACTGTTCTCCATCGTCTGAATCTCGACCAGAAAATACCAACCAGGCTTTTCTCCAAATCTTATCTCAAACTATTGCGAAGGCCATTGCATGCGTCTGCGATGAATGCTGATCAGTTGTCAGCGCTGCATCAATTGGGTTTTGCACTTCCATGAAAAAACGGAGCAGCCGCTCCGGCCGGACGATAATTAACCATTCCTGATTTTTTCCAAAACTACAGGCACATAGTTCTGGTGCCCGGTGGTTGACATTGCCTGCAAGGGCATTGCGCAGCGACCAGACACCATTTCGATACGACGAATCTTATTCTTTAACCAAAAACGGAGTCCCATGAGACGACTGTTACCCAGTCTGGTGCTGGCCATTCTTGGATTTGCCATCACCCCTGCTATTTCCCAGGACACCATTCCTCCGGTCATCAATTGCCCGGGCAACCTGGAATTTACTCTGGCCCCTGGAACTTGTGAAATGCCCGTCTATTTCAATGTTTCAGCTACCGACAACGCCTCCACCCCGTGGATTGTGCAAATTGACGGCACCGGATACACCTCCGGAAGCATCTTCCCCATCGGCGTTCACAACCTGGTTTTTGTTGCCTCGGATTCGAGTTTCAACACCGACACCTGCGCCTTTTCCGTCACCATCAACAACTTTACTCCGCAAACCACCGGCGTCGCTTGCGACGATCAGCTCAATATTTCCATGCCCGCCACCTGCGAAATGTGGCTGACACCGGCCATGGTTCTGGAAGGCGATTACGGTTGTTACGACGACTTTCTGGTGGATGTCGGAAAGACCGGAAGCAACTACATAGGTTATTACTATGTGGGCAAAACGATCCCGTACAAGATCACCAACACCGTTACGGGCAACTCCTGCTGGGGGGAACTGGTCATCGAGGACAAAGCCGGACCGCTCATTCAAGGCTGCGACTCTGTGACCATCAACTGCCTGGAGGACCCCGCCCCAACGGTGGAAGGCGGTGTGGTGCCTACCCCAAACTTTACCGACTGCCTCAACTATGACACCCTCTGGGTGGACATGGTGACACAGGGCCAGTGTACCGGCAATGTGTACTCCCAGATCATGCGGATCTGGTCGGCTACGGACTCCCTCGGCAACTCCAACACCTGCAACCAGATCATCACCATCGAGCGGCTGCCACTGGACTCCCTCACCGTGAACTGCGCTCCTGACACCCTCATCGAGTGTGTGCCGGGCACTGATCCGGACCTGAGCCCGGCTGCCACGGGCTATCCCTATGTGGTCATTGACAGCGTTACCTACTACATTACCGACGGAGCCAACAGCCTGTGCAACATCACGGCTTCCTATTCCGACCAGGTAATTCCGGTGTGTGGTGCCAGCTATCGCATCGTACGCACCTGGACCATCCTGGACTGGTGCCAGGACATCAACATGACCACCAACCCCATCGTCTGCAAGCAGATCATCACCTACAGCGACCAAACTGCCCCGCAACTGACCCTGCCGGCGGATTTCATCGCCAGCGCCAACCTGCCGGGATGCCGGGCAAGGCCCAATTTGCCGCCCGCCACGGTGGTGGACTGCTCCTCCTGGTCGGTGATCATCACCACGCCTGTGGGGCCACTGGCCACCAACGGCGGACAGGTGCCGGCCCCCGGTTTGCCGATAGGCGACAACATCATCATTTACAAAGCCACGGATGCCTGTGGCAACAGCGTTGCAGACACCCTGGTGGTCACGGTCCTCGACAACGTGAAACCGACAGCCATCTGCGACCAGCACACCGTGGTAGCCCTCGACGGCCAGGGCTATGGCTTTGCCTATGCCGAAACTTTCGACGACGGAAGTACGGACAACTGCTGCATTGAGGATTTCAAAGTGGCGAAACTGACCGATGCCTGCGGCAACCCCGACAACCTGACTTACGGCGATTACATTGACTTCTGCTGTATGGAAGTGGGGCAGACCGTCATGGTTTCCCTGAGGGTGTTAGACTGCCACAACAACTACAACGAATGCCTGGTGGCTGTGGAAGTACAGGACCAGGCAGGACCGAGTATTACCTGCCCACCCGATATTACTGTGTATTGCGGACAGGATTACCAGAACCTCGCCGTCACCGGCAATGTGGTGGCTGATCCACAATGGCAGGGCCCCAACGACGGCCTCGCCACCGACAACTGTGGTGCCAACCTGACCATCACCCATTCCGACGAAGGAACGGTTGATTGTGGCAGCGGTCTGGTTTACCGCACCTTCCTGGTAACCGACCCTGCCGGACTTGAGCAATTTTGTGTACAACGCATAACCGTGGAAAATAACAACCCCTTCACCGGACAGAACATCATCTTCCCGCCCGATACCACCATGTTCGGGTGCGCCTCCTCCACCCTGCCGGTGAACACCGGACAACCCGTACTGCCACCGCCATCGCCCTGTGCCATGCTGACAGCTGCGTTTTCTGACCAGGTATTCAACTCCATTCCCGGGGCCTGTCAGAAAATATACCGCACCTGGAGCGTGATTGACATGTGCCAGTACGACCCCAACAACCCCGCGGCCGGCGGCATCTGGACGCACACCCAGGTCATCATGGTGATTGACAACACCCCACCGGTGGTAACCTCCTGCGAAGACCGCACCTTCTGCAACTTCAAGGCGGACTGCGGCCCCATAGCACCGGACCTGTCCATCGTTGCAACGGATGCCTGCACCCCCGACAGCCTGCTGTACTACACCTGGACGGTTGACCTCGGAAACGACGGCAGCACTGACGACCAGGGATCCGGCCAGAACACGGCCAGCCCCTACCCCATGGGCACCCACCGCATTGACTACAACATCATTGATGCCTGCGGCAATGTGAGCAGTTGTTCTTTCACCTTCTCCATTGCCGACTGTAAGAAACCTACCGTCTTCTGCAACGGCGGCCTGGTGGTGACCATCATGCAAACCGGTATGATAGATGTGGCTGCTTCGCAACTGGAGCAGGGCAGCTCTTACGACAACTGCACGCCACGGGAAGACCTGCTGATCTCCTTCTCGCCAAACCCGGCTGACAGTGTGCACACCTATACTTGCGCTGACGTTGGACAACAACTCGTACAGGTTTGGGTGACCGACGCCGCCAACAACCAGGACTACTGCGAAACAACCCTGACCATCCAGGACAACATGACGGCCTGCGCCGATACCCTGGTGGTATTGGGCGGCACCGTTGCCAACGAAAATGCCCAGGGTGTGGAATCCGTCACCGTGGAACTGAACGGCGACGTGACCAGCATGGCCTACACCAGCCCGCAGGGTGTGTTCCAGTTCCCGGATGTGCCGGTGGGCTATGACTTCACCGTCACGCCTTCCTACAACGACAACCCACTCAACGGGGTGACCACATTCGATATCGTGTTGCTGCAACGCCACATCCTGCATGTGCAATTGCTGGACTCTCCGTACAAGATCATCGCCGGTGACGTGAACAACAACGGTAGCCTCACCGTGAGCGATGTTGTTGATCTTCGCAAACTGGTGCTGCACAGCGTGCCCGGCTTCCCCAACAACAACTCCTGGCGCTTCGTGGACAAGCAGTGGACTTTCGCCGATCCGATGAATCCGTTTGAGCCGGCATTCCCCGAGGTGTGCAACCTCAACGACCTGCCCACCAACCAACTGCCGGTTGATTTTGTGGCCGTCAAAATCGGCGACCTCAACAACACCGCCGTCACCAGTTCATTGCATGGCGGAGGCCTGGAAGAGCGCTCCGCAACGGAGTTGCCCCTGCAAACCCCACAGCAGAAGTTCAAAGCCGGACAGCTCGTCGAAGTTCCCGTCGGGGCTTCGCTCAAAGGACTGCTGGGCTACCAGTTCACCTTTGAGTTTGATGCCACTGCACTGCAACTGGAAAACCTGCAACCCGGCGACCTGGCCGACATGAGCAATTTCGGCCTCAACCACGTTGCCGAAGGGGTCATCACCACCAGTTGGAGCCAGGTGCATCCGGTGGACCAGGATGGCGAAGTCGTTCTTTTCACTTTGCACTTCCGTGCAACGAAAGACGGCACGCTCAGCGAAGCGCTCAGCCTGAGTTCACGCTACACCGCTGCCGAAAGCTACAACGCCGCCGGCGAGATCGTGAAGCCGGTGCTGGAATTGGTGGAACCGAACGGCACCCTCTCCAGCAAGCGCTTTGAGCTCTACCAGAACGTGCCCAACCCCTTCACGGGCGAAACGGTCATCGGCTTTGAATTGCCGGAGGCGACCCAGGTCACCTTCCAGGTATTCGACGTGGCCGGTCAGTTGATCAAAGAGCTGCGGGGACAATACGCCGCAGGCTACCACGAAGTCAGCCTTGCCAGGGAAGATTTCAACGGCCGGGGCGTTTACTTCTATCGCCTCGAAACGCCCGAATTCACCGCTACGAAGAAAATGACAATGATTGAATAAAGGTCCAAAGACCTAACGACTACACTCAACAGGAAAGGGCCGCCATTTTGCCTCCTCTCCCCCGGCCCTTTCTGTTGAGTCCTCAAAAGTTAGTAACTCGGTTTTTGGGATTGGTCTCCTCCCCGGTAC
>JALWSS010000210.1 GCA_026993525.1 Saprospiraceae bacterium | reverse complement strand
CTATATTTGGCAGCGTTCACAAAAATGCTTCACCAAAATGCTTTTCCGATGAAAACAAAATCACTCCTGATCCTGGTTTTGGCGCTTTTCTCCAACTTCTTCGCAACCGCTCAACTGGAGTTGGCAGCATGGGGAGGAGGTGGCGTGGCACTGGCTGATTACAGCGCCCTCGACAACGACCTGACCCTTTACGGCTACCCCAAAACCAACGAGGGCATGTTCAGTTCCCACTTCACTTTCCAGTTGAAAAAGCCGGATTCCCGGTGGGCCGGGAATATCCGTTTTGGAATTACCCAACAATCCGACAGGACCCAGACGGTGAACCCCGATGAGACCGAAAGCTGGCTTGGGATCAAAAACGTTGAAGTGGCCTATGGAGCGGACTTTTATCTCCTTCAGAAAAAAGGGATCAAGATATTTCCCGGCTTGTCAATGGTAAGCAATCAAACCACGATAACCCTGCTCAGCGGCCTGCCTCTCGAGGACAATTTCAGCTCCCTGCTCAACGCCGAAGTCAGGAAGGATGTATTCACGAGTGCCCGGGCTTCGCTGATGGCCAGGATGAATGTGGAATTTGACATCAAACTGAAGGGGAACTATCTCATCATCGGGCTGAACGGTGCCTACCAGTTTGGAAGAAAGCCGAATTACTGGCGATACGGCTCAGAAAACGGACCATTGTTTTTCCTCAGAAAACGCATCGGGGAATCCTATTATGTGGAGCTGAACCTGGGGTACAGGTGGACCACCCGAACCAAAGACCAGTCATAGTTGCGCATCGAAGTTGACGAGCTCAACGAAGCGCCCCACCCGTTGATTGATCTCAGAAGAGCTGAGTCCTTTGAGTCTTTCGTTGCCGAATTTCTCCACACAGAAGGAGGCCATGGCAGAGCCGAAGATGACGGCCCTTTTCATATTTTCAAAAGAGAGGTCGCCAGACTGCGCCAGGTAACCCACAAAGCCCCCGGCAAAGGTGTCGCCGGCACCTGTGGGGTCAAAAACTTCGGCCAGGGGAAGGGCCGGTGCAAAGAATATTTTCTCTTCGTAAAACAACAGGGCTCCGTGTTCGCCTTTCTTGATGACCAGGTAGCGGGGGCCCATCCGGAGGATCTTTTCAGCGGCTTTCACCAGGGAGTGTTCGCCGGTGAGCTGGCGGGCCTCCTCGTCGTTGATGACCAGGCAGTCCACTTTATTCAACACTTCCAGCAAACCCTCCATGGCAGTGTCCATCCAGAAATTCATGGTGTCCATGGCCACAAAGCGGGGCCGGTTCGGCAATTGCTCCAGTACCCGCATTTGCACCGCAGGGGTGAGGTTGCCGAGCATCACGAAATCGCTGGTTTTGTATGCCTCCGGCAAAACGGGGTCGAAATCAGCCAGCACATTCAATTGGGTGTCGAGGGTGTCACGGCTGTTGAGGTCGTCGTGGTAGCGGCCTGCCCAGAAGAAGGACTTCTCACCCTCTTTTACCTGAAGGCCTTCCAGGCTGATGCCTCTGGAGGCCATGTAATCGAGTTCTTCCTTCGGAAAATCATCCCCGATCACAGACACGAGGTTGATGTTTTTTACGAAGTAAGAAGCCGTGATGGATATGTACATGGCAGCCCCACCGACGATGCGATCGGCTTTTCCGAGAGGCGTTTCAATGTCGTCAAAAGCTACGGTTCCAACAGTGAGCAGGCTCATGGTCTGTAAGGTATGTACGGGTTAAGTGAAATCGGCAGCGAAGCTATCGCTTTGCCTTGTAAATAGCCAATGAACAGGGCTACAATTCAGTGCGGGCAAGGATTTGGCGGGATTTCCACCCAACTCTTCCCTCGTAAAACTCAAAACGAAGAAATTTAAGATTTCGCTATGACGGTTGCGAGAACTCCGGATTCATCGGTTCAAACAATATCCGATACTTTCGTGCAATGGAAAATCTACTGATTCTCGCTGTTTTGTTTTTGACCACTGCTCATTCAGTCTCAGACGATGTGCCGGCATCAGCACCGGAAAGTTTGCATTTTGACGTGCTGCGGGTGTATCCGCCCATTGCCCCCACCCGGGCGGAGTTGGAAAGTGCACAGGCACTGCCGGACCTGAACCCACATTTCAGATCCGAATGGATACGTTCATACATCTCAACCTCCGTAACAACCCTCCAAAACGGAATAATCAAAACGGACTTCGGCAATAGTGAACTACTGACCCAAAAACAGAAAACAGCCATTCTTTCGGCTGATATCGGCTCGGAAGTGAGGGTCTCCATCAAATACCTTCCGGAAAACAACCTGAGGGACAACGAACCAAAAGAAATGCATTTCACTTTCGTTCAGGAACCGGAATCTGAAGCCGCCTTCCCGGAAGGGAAACAAAAACTGCTGCAATACCTGAAAAAGAACGCCATAGAGAAAATCCCTGACGGAACTTTTGAAGGTTACGACCTCGCCACCATCGGCTTTTCCATCAACGAAGAGGGTAATATCACCGATGCCCGTGTTATCTGGCCTTTCAAAGACCCAAACATTGACAAGCTCCTCCTCGAAGCCGTTCGCAACATGCCCGATTGGAAGCCCGGCCATTACGCCAATGGCAAAAGGGTAAAACAGGAATTCGCATTCACCGTCGGCAATATGAATAACTGCATCACCAATACACTGAACATCCGGAAGAACTGAACTTGCACGTTTACTAAACCTTGGAGGTTTAGTAAACGTGGGCTTTGGCGCCCCCTCTTCCCGAGCTGGACCCGGGTGAACCTAAGGTTCCGAATTCATTTCGGAACGGATTAATCCCGAGGCAAGCTCGGGACCGCTCTAACCAGCTATCACG
>JALWSS010000209.1 GCA_026993525.1 Saprospiraceae bacterium | reverse complement strand
GCCAATGACCGATGCCCTCCGCTTCCATCAGTTTGCGGATGCTGCTCATGATCCTGACCACGTCATGCCGTTGGTGGCGGATGCGGTAAAAGGGCAGCCGACGGTGAGAGGGCAAGAACACCCGGTAGCCTGCCTGCGTGAGCCGGTAGGCGTTGGCCCGGAACATCTCCGGGCTGCCAAACTGCCACCCACCGCCGTGGATGTAAACAATGACCAGTTCTTTGGCAGGGTGGCCTTCCGGCGGGGCAAACTCCAGAATGTACTGCCGGCGGTGCGGACCGTAGCGGTGGCGTTGCTCCGGCATGGGCTGCCGGGGGGCGGTGTAGAGTTTTGGTAGCCAGAGGGGTATTCGCAGAACCTCGTACAGAAATATGCCTTTTGGTACAATGGCCAAACCGAGCAGGTAGGCCAGAATGAATATCCCAAAAATCTTCACTAACAGCATGGGGCTTGTTTTCTTTGTCGCTGCGCAATGTAAGTAATCGCTTTAAATCACCGATTCGTGAAAAGAATTCAGTTTTTTATTTCTCTTCTTTTTTTCGTCGCAATGGCGGGCTGCTATTCCTTCAAGGGCATCAGCATCCCACCCGACGTGAACACCTTTTATGTGGATCTTTTCGAAGACCAGAGCCAAGCCTCCATACCGACTTTGCCCCGTGATTTTACGGAACAGCTAAAGGACAAAATCCGACGGGAAACCCGCCTGAGCTACAACGATGTGGAACCGGACATTGAATTCCACGGGGCCATTACCGGCTTCCGGGTGGCTGCCGAAGCACCAAAAGCCGACCAGCAGATCGGCTTCAACAAACTCACCGTCACCGTCCGGGTGGAGTTCATCAACAACAAAAACGAAAAGGCCAACTGGAAACAGCAGTTCAGCTACGAAGAGTTCTTCGAACCCGACCAGAACCTCCTCGATGTGCAGGACCAACTGCTCGAAACCATCAACAAGGAACTCATCGATCAGATCTTCAACCGGGCTTTTACGAATTGGTAATGGTTGCTGGGTTGGGGATTATAAGGATTATGAGGATTATGACCCCGATATTCATCGGGGATGAAGGATTATGAGGATTATGAGGGTTGTTGTCGGTTGTCCCCGTGCCGATAATTATCGGCATCGGGGTCGGTTGTCGGTTGTCGGTTGTCCCCGTGCCGATAATTATCGGCATCGGGGTCGGTTGCCGGTTGGTCCCGAGCTTGTCTCGGGATTCAACTCTGTTTTCAACTCCGATTACGCTGTGGTTAAGGAGTTTAGGGTGTAGGGTGTAGCCTGTCCGGCCCGTCTGGCCGCCGGACAGGCTGGCGCCAGGCCAGACGGGGGTTTAGAGTTTAAAGTGTAGGGTGTAGGGTGTAGGGTTTGGCACCTTATTTCAGACCAAGCCAACGCGTCACGTGTCACGCGTCACGTGTTACGCGTCACGTGTTACGCGTCACGTGTTACGCGTCACGCATCACGTGTCACGCTATCCTAAAAATCAAATTCCCTACATTTGGCCGTCTTTTCACGAAAACCACTTTGAGCATGGACTTTTTGATTACCCTGGTAAGAGCGTTGTTTGGGTTGGCGGTAATGATCGCATTTCTGTATGCCCTTAGTTACGACCGGAAATCCATCAACTGGCGGCTGGTGGGGGCCGGCCTGTTGCTGCAGCTTGTTATGGGGGTGTTGGTGCTGAAAGTGGACGTTATTACCCACGTTTTTGACGGGATCGCCCATTTCTTTGTGAAGGTGCTGGACTTTACCCATGCCGGTACGGACTTTCTGCTCACGCCGTTTGGCGCAGCCGAAGTGGATACCGCACTTAACAATTTCGTGTTCAAAATCCTACCGACCATCGTGTTCTTCTCGGCGGTTTCTTCCATGTTGTACTACTTCGGCATTCTGCAACTCATCACAAAGGGCATTGCCTGGGTGATGAGCAAAACCATGAAACTGACCGGCGCTGAAAGCCTGGCTGCTGCTGCCAATGTGTTCATCGGCCAGACGGAGGCTCCGCTGGTGATACGGCCTTACCTGGAGGGCATGTCCCGCTCTGAGATCATGTGCCTGATGACCGGGGGCTTTGCCACCATCGCCGGCAGTGTGTTCGCGGCCTATGTGGGTTTCCTGGGTGGTGATGATCCGGTGGAGCAGCAGTTGTTTGCCCGCCACCTGCTCAATGCCTCCATCATGTCGGCTCCGGCGGCCATCGTTGCGGCCAAGATTCTGTACCCGTTGAAAGGCGAGATACCCCTCGAGGCCCAAAAACTGGACGTACCCAAAGAGAAATCCGGCAACAACGTGCTCGATGCCATCACCCGGGGCAGCACCGATGGCTTCCGCCTGGCGGTCAATGTGGGCATCATGTTGCTGGTGTTCACGGCTTTTATCAGCATGGTCAATTACGGCCTGGAACACGGTTTTGGCGACTGGTTCGGCTGGAACGAAGCCATTGTAAAAAGTACGGATGGCCGGTTTTCCGGCTTTACCATCGAGTATGTGCTGGGAGTTGTGTTTGCACCGGTGGCCTGGTTGCTGGGTGTGCCCTGGGAGGATTGCACCGTGGTGGGTCAGTTGCTGGGTATGAAAACAGCTATCAATGAGTTTTACGCTTACGCCCAAATACCCGGAGTGGCACCGGTACTTCAGGAAAAATCCGTTTTGATTGCTACTTATGCCCTTTGCGGCTTCGCCAATTTTGCTTCCATCGGAATACAGATCGGTGGCATCAGTGCCCTGGCTCCCGGCCAGCGGCAAAACCTCACGGAGCTGAGCTTCAAGGCCATGATCGGCGGTACCATAGCGGCCTTCTTTACCGCCATTTTCGCCAGCCTGCTCGTTTAGACGGTTTGACCGGCACCCACGGCTTTGAGGGTCCTTTCAATTTGTTTTCGGTGCCGTCTGAAATGGCCGGTGAAGAACCGGAACATCCCAGCCAGGGTAAGCCGCCCGGCCACGGCGTGTTTGTAGATGTTGGTCTTTTCCAGTTCCGGTGGAATCTCATCCAGCAGCTTGCCCAGCTCCACCCTGATTTCACGCCACTTTTTTGCCAGCGTGTCAAAGTCCACATCATTGCTGAACTTTTGTTCCGAAACAATAGCGGGTGCTTTGAATTTGATGGGTACTTCCAGGAAAAAACGAAGCATAAGCAGCCGGATCCTGTTTTCCAGGCCGGGCTTCTTCAGTCCATGCGGGTACTGGATTTTCTTTCTCACATAGCCCACCGAGAGCCGCTCGGCCAGCATCAGGTGTTGCATCACTTCCACCACCGACCAGGCGCCGGGGGCGGGTCTCTCCTGTAGTTTTTCCGAAGGGAATGAAGAAAGGTGTGTGAGCAGGGATTCGAGTTCCCGGTTGAGTTTTTCCAGTGTTGATTGATACTTCGACATGAGAGGGCATTTTCTGGTTGTGGCAGCAAATGTACTCTTCAAAACCCGGTTCTCATTTTATGGCCCTGGTCATTTCTCTTTTGCCGGGAGGTCCGGGCAGGGCTTCCACCTCGAAACCGGCGTTTTTCAAAGTTCGTTTGAAAGCACTTTTTGCACTGTAGGTTACCAGTACGCCGCCTTCCTTCAAAGAGTCATACATGTTTTGCATCACTTGCGGTGTCCACAATTCCGGCTGGCTACCGGGGGCAAAGGCATCGTAGTAAATGAGGTCATAGCTGTTTTCCGAGCGCCATTCTTCGGCTTTGAAGTTTTTCTTCAGCAGCTTGAATCCCTTGCCAATGAGGTTTTCCTTTTCCCAATCGCATCGGTGAAGCTTGAGAAACAGCTCATTGGTTGAAGGCTCCTGCAGGAATGTGGCATAATTGAGCATGGTGAAAAGCTCTTCGGTCAAGGGATTGGTATCCAGTGCGGTGTAGTGAACGTTCAGGTTGAGCCGGTCCACTTCGAGGCATGTAAGAAAAGTGTTAAGCCCGGTTCCGAAACCTACCTCCAGGATGTTCAGGTCTTTGTTCGTGACGGCCTTGTAATAAAGCCCCGCTTCGATGAAAACGTGCTGGCTCTCCTGTACTGCACCGTACCTGGAGTGGTAGGTGACACCTTCATCCTCCAGCCGGATGGTTGGCGATCCGTCTTGTGTAATTATGATTTGCATTGCAGCCGGTTTTCTGGATTGCACACTTCCAAATGGGAAAATTGGTGCTGCCGTTGTTGCCATAGCTGACAACCAGTCAGTTTTTATTCAAGCATTGAGAACAGAACAGGAGTTCTGGACAGGGTAGATCACAAGGAAAACGAAACAGGTAACCAAGTTGGAAAAGTTGCGTACACCTCAGCAGGAAGAAAAACTCTTGTTTGAAGGTCGTAACGTAACCGGAATCGCAAATTTCTGATTTCTTCTCTTCTTTCCTAATAATCCTTCAACCAATTTCTTTTTTCTTCTCTCCCAAACACTACTGACGGACACTGCACCTTGTTCACTCATATTTACAGGAGTACAAATTCAAAGTTGGAACAATATTTGAAATTCTCTCATGTGTTCCTGTTTTGAAATGAAGGACAAATAGTTACAGATTGAAATTTTGTTAAAATAAACAACACCTGTGAACAACCTAACCCATCCCCTGCAACGTTATTAACAGTACCCAATGGCAGGGGGTAGCCCGTGAACATTCAAATTATTATCCCATGCTATTGACAAAAAGACTTCCGTTGATTGTCAGTTTGACCAGTGCGCTGACCCTGGCTTGCCTGGTCGTTTATCAATCGGATGTTATCAATGACCTCAGAAACCTGCTCCAGACGACCAATGAAAAACTTTTACAGACCCGCGATCTGTTGGACCGTGAAGTTCAGAGAAACGAAGAGCTGGAAGGCCAGGTGTTCATCCTGAGCGACTCCATCGTCCTGCTCAATGCCAGGATTGAAGATTTCAAAGTCGAGATCAACCGCCTGAAGTCGAAGGTGCAGAAGCTTAGCGGAAGAATACAACAGCAGGAAGACAAAGTAAAGCAGCTCACAGCCGCCATCAACAGGCTCAAGTCAGAAAACGTTGCCAAAGACGCCCGGGTGGCCCGGTTGGAACAGGAGCGCAACCAACTGCTGATTTCAATGGAAACCGCCGACAAGGAGCGCATGAAGATGCAGCAGCAAATCAGCAAACTGAGAGGTGAGTTGGGAATGACCAACGAGCAGGCTGCTGAACTCAACGAAACCAAACAAAGCCTCAATGAAGAACCGGCAGCGCCAATGACCGGCATTGAGGACGAAAAAGTTGAACACGCACCCCAGAAAAAACTGGCTTCCATTCTCGGTTTTACCGAAGTGCAATTTGGTGAGATCGTGGTGAAAGAAGACCAGAACGGCCCGGCCCTGAAGCGGGCAGGCAACAACTGGCAATATGTACTACTCAATTTCGTATTGAATCACCAGGACCCGGAAGTGCTGGTAGGCGAGGAGTTCCTCGTTCAGGTTTACGACCTCGACCAGCACAAAGTGGTGCCTTTCAACGAGTTCAATCCGGAATACCCCGACAGCCCGGTGGGCAACAAAGGTTTTGCTTTCGTTTACCGGGGGCAGCCGGTAGGCATCAGGTATTTCAACAGCCAGAAAAAAGAAAGCAAGAATTATGAATTGCGCCTGTACTACTACAAAGACGGAATGATCTACCAGTTGCGAAACAACCGGGTCAAGATCATCGAGCGTGGAAAAGTAGTCACCAGGTAAATCCGCCGGACCCCTCCGGCCACCAGATTCGGAAAGCCTTTATCTCAATAGAAGTTGTTTTTGGGCAGTAGCTTCGGCTGCTGCCTTTTTTTATCTTGCCGTCTGAATCAACCTCGGTGCACTGCATGTTCCAGGCTTTTCTTCGCTTCGCAATGTTCAGCTCAGCCCTCCTTTGGCTGGGTTGCGCTCCGGTAAAGCGCCTATGTGACATGGCTGAAAAAGCACAGCACCCGCCCGGTGCCCCTCGATACAGTGATGTGTGTTTTTCCAGCCGGGTACCCCATCCGAAAGACAGCGCCGACACCCTGGATACCTTTCGGGCAGCAGCGCAGTTCCACGCCACTTTCCTCAACTGGGTTTACACCACAGATGCTGATTTCATCCACCAGGCCGGCGCTCAGGGGCTCAAAGTGCAGATAACCCTGTCTCCGACCCTGCCCGATCCTTCTTCTGAACCACCAAAACGGAACACCGGGCGCATCCTCAATTCCGACGGAAAAAAAGTGAGCGTACCCTGGATGAAAGGCTGGCAATACTGGTGGGGTTGTGTCAACCATCCTGCTTTTCGCAGGCTGTGGCTCACTTACATCCGGAACGCCCTCGATGCAGGGGCTCACGGTTTTCAGGTGGATGACCCCGCTTTCAGTCAGATTTTTCTTCGCAACAAATGGGAGGATGTGTGCTATTGTGACTACTGTAAGGCAAAAGCGGACAGCCTGGGAATGGCTCCTCCGGAAATTCAGGCGCAATCGGTGCTCGATTTTCACCGGTGGGCCAAAGCCGAGGCCACAACATACGCCGGGCGGGTGGTGCCTTTTTCCTGCAACAATTTCCGGGGTGAGTGGGAGTTGTTCCCCTTTGCAGAGTTTGATTGCGGGGTGGCTGAATTGCCGGAACGGCGAGCCAATTCCGAATACATTTATGCCTCCCTTCGGGAAACGAGGCGGCTGGGCAAGGCACAGGTTTTTTCCTTCGCCAATGACCGTACTTTCCTCGTCGAAAAAGTCATTGCAACGGTATATGCCTGTGGGGGTAACCCCCTGGTTCCCTGGGATGTGTGGATGGGCAGCGGCAAAGACCGGTACTACGGAAAGCCGGAAGATTTTGCTCCCTTGTTCGGCTTTGCCCGTGCCATAGAGCCCTGGCTCGACGGTTACGAAGATGCTTTTTATGCCAACACCCAGGATGAATTCCGTTACACGGATGTTCGAAAACTTCCGGTTTTTTTCGGAAATTACCGCCGGCAAGTTCATGCATTCGTCCGGGCCAGACCGGGAGAGAGTAACGCCCCTGTCATCATACACCTGGTTGATTGGGAAGTGCTGACTGAGCCTTTTGAGATTTTTTTCAAGGATAAAGCCTTTTTTAAAAAAGGAATTGGAAGAATAGAGCTGTTGGTTCCTAAAGAATATGTGGAGTCGGAACATGAATTGGCACAGAAGAACAAGGATTATTCTTCATTATTGGTGAGGAAGGAGATGCACGCCGGGAAGGGAAACAACATCCTTAAACTTACGGTTCCTGCAATTAAAAACAGTTGGGCAGTTCTTGTACTGTACCCGAAACGACCATGAATCGGAAGCAATAAGCTTCAGTTTATACACCAACCAAAACGCAATCTGATGAAAAAAAAGACCCTCCTCTTTTTTCTGCTTTTACCCTTATTTCTTTTTTCAGAAAATCCACTGAAGCCCGTCTGGGATGCCCTCGAAAACCAGGACAGGGCACTCGCCCGGAAATTGTTGAACGAGGCGCTGTCGGATCCGCAGTATGGTGTGGATGCAATGGTTACCCTGTTGTATCTCAACGAGTTGGAAGGCAATGAAAGTTCCGGGGAATTGTTCCGGAACTGGTACAGCAAGTTGCCCGACCCCTCACCCTACCTCTATACCCACTGGCTGGATGATCCCGTATTGGGCTCGCCGGTGGCGTACGAGTCTGCCAGGGTCCGGTTCCTGCAAAAGATAATTCAGGATGCCAGGGTGCACGAATCGGTGAGAAACTCCGGTTATTATTCTTTGGGGATGTCAAACCTGTTGACCTGGAAGGAAAAAAAGGCGCTCCCATTGTTTGAACAGATTGGCGCCCTGGAAAACTGGCAGGTCACGGGGCCATTTGACAATACCAATGGCAGCGGCCATGTTTCGGATTATCCGCCCATCCATCATCCGGAACGAAATGCCAGTTTTTATACCCGTTCAGGATTGAGAATTACCTGGTTTACACCAAAATGGACCATGAACCAGGGCTGGACAATCGTGGATGAACTTTTTTTGGAACGGACAGGCACTGCCTATTTTCAAACCTTTGTAAAAAGCCCATCGGAGCAGAAAGTCTTGCTCTCTCTGGGGGGGTATGGCCAAATGAAAGTCTGGCTGAACGATGTACCGGCCATTGTAATGGACAAGGAACGAAAAACTGATATGGATGTCTTTGTCCGTGAAGTGAACCTGAAAAAAGGGTACAACAGAATACTGGTGCAGGTCAGTTTTACAAATAATGTCAGGTATCCCAATTTTATTGTCCGTCTCCTGGATGAGCATTACAAATTGATTCCGGGCCTCGAGCACCGGGCTGCCTATGCTGATTATCCAAAAGGCACTGCGGCTGATCTTGGGGCTGTCCGGCCTCATTTCGCAGAAGAATATTTCCGGAAAAAACTGGAAAATGATCCGGATGGCGTACAGAATTACATCTTGCTGGCAAAAACATATTTGCGAAGCGACGATTTTGACAACGCCATCAAAGTGTTGAGAAAGGGACTGGAATCTTATCCGAACAACCCTTTGCTGAATTACGAACTGGTAATGACTTACCAGGATTTTGGAAACCGGACGGAAACATTGCGGCAATTGGAGAAATTACGGACATTGTCTCCTGAGATTCCCGTTTTTTTCTATTACGATTTTAAAGAGGCCCTGGATAATGATGAGTATCAAAAAGCTGAACGGCAAGTTGATAAACTCGCAGAATTCATCGGTGAAGATCGGGAGGAAATTCACGAGATGAGAATAAATCTGATGGCTGCCAGGGAAGAAAATGAGAAACTCCTGAAGGCCATTGAATTGGGGTTCAGAAAGTTTCCGAAAAATCCGTTTTTCGTCAGGCTATGGTACCTGGTTCAGAAAAACCTGACCAACAATGTCAGCTACGCCAGCAGCATTCTGGAAAATTACCTGGATAAGCGATACAACAGCAACCTTAGTCAATTGCTTATTGAAGAGAAAAAATCGGTGGGCAATATGAAGGGAGCCCGGAAATGGATTGAAAAACGAATTTCAATTTCCCCCGATGATTACAACACAAAGGGTGAACTCATTAATTTCTATTACAACAAAAAGGATTACGACAAAGCCCTGGATGTTTGCAAGGAATTATTTTTGCTGAACCCGTACATGTCGGGGGTTTGGGTGGACAAAGGGAGGGTTTATGAGGCCATGGGCGAAGAAAGCGAGGCCATCAGGTCCTATAAAAGGGCGTTGCAGATAAACCCTAATTTGTTTGACGAACGGGCCAAATTGCGAGAGCTCGAAGGCAAGAATTCCATTTATGAATACTTTGAGAAAACGAATGCTTACGGCGTAATATCCAAAGCCCTTGAAGAGCCGGTAAATGACAATTACAATTTTGAATTTGTTTTTTACGAAGATAATTATGTGGTCTATCCGGGAGGCGCATACAACAAATACGGTACGCTCTGTGCCCGTATTTTCAACCAGTCCGGGCTTGATTACTGGAAGGAAAGTTCAGTGGGGTACAGGGGTAACGAAGCTTTGAGCATTGACAAAGCAGAAGTAATAAAGAAAAACGGTGAAAAAATCCGGGCGGAAGTGAGAGGCAATAAGGTTGTGTTTCCCTCATTGGAAATTGGCGATGCCGTTTATTTGATTTATAAAATTGACGGCTATGCCTCCGGTCGTTTGAGCAATGAGTTTTGGGAGGAGTGGTATGCCAATTCTTTCGTTCCGCTCAAAAGATCGGTTTTCAGGTTGATGGTACCGCAGGGTCAGGAGCCTCAGATAGTCACCAAAAACTTTGATGAGAATTACCTCAAAGAGGACGTTGACGATTTCACGAAATTCGAATGGGTGCTAACTGATCCTGAGGTGGTAAAAGACGAACCATACACGCCGGCATTTTCTGAGTTGGCAAAACAGGTACAGGTATCTACGGTAGAAGGTTGGGATGAAATAGCTGAATGGTACCACTACGTCGGGTTGTCAAGTGCGGTAGAAGATGTTTTTGTCGAGGATGCTTATGACGCAATATTTGGAGAAAAAGAATTGGATGCGCCTGTGCAGCGTGCAAAAGCTATTTACAACTATTTGTGTGACAATATTCGCTATAGTTACGTTGATTTCAGGCAGAGCGGGCAGATACCTCAAATTCCTTCACAGACCTTGACCACACAGTTGGGAGACTGCAAGGACCTTGCAACCCTTTACCACGTATTGGCAAAAAAAGCCGGGCTGGAAACACACCTGGTTTTGGTCACTACACGCGACAACGGCGAGAAAAACATGCTGCTGCCAACTGACCAGTTCAACCATGCGATCATTGCCATAGACCTGCCGGAAGGGCGCCTGTATCAGGAGCTGACAGATGCAAAATTGCCCTTCGGAGCCATGCCAAATTCTCTGGTCAATGCCCAGGCCCTGGTCATTCCCAACGATGGAGAACTCGACCAGGATTTTTCGCTGGTCAACTTGCCGGCGCATGGGTGGATAAAGCCTGTTGACTACAATTCTGTTTCGGTCTCGGTGGATGGAACCAAATTGAAGGTCCGGAATCAGATGCACGCCGTAGGCAGTGAAGCCGGTGTTTACCGCAATTTTATGTCTGGCCTGACGCAAGACCGGGAAAAAGAGGAAGTTACAGGATTGATGGCGAGGTATTTTAACAATCCGATCGTTCTGAATGAATACCATATTGAAAACCTCGATTCCAATACCGACACCTTTTCGTTGACGGCCAATTTTGATGTTAGCGGTGCAGTACTCAAACTGGGCGGCATGTACGCATTCAAGGTGCCATATCTGGTCAATATCGTTGACAGTAAGACATTTGCCCTGACCGATCGCAAATGGCCTTTCACTTATTGGAGTTATGAAACTGCCGATGAATACACCACAGAGGTGCTTGTTCATTTGCCCGAAGGAGTTGAAGTGACTGAAATGCCTGCCGATTTTTCCGTCCAGAATAATTTGATAGAATATCAGCTCACTTTTGAAAAAACCGATGACGGACTGATCAGGGTTTTGCGAAAGGTGAAAACCAACAGGAGCACCTTGCCGGCTTCGGAATTTGAGAAGCTGAAAGAAACAGCCCAGAAAATTCTGGAAGCTGAAGAGCAGCACATCGTTTTCAGATAATATTCGGGCCCCGGTGGAGTTCCCTGTCCCCACCGGGGCTTGTATCTTTGCCAGGCACCAAAGCCGGCAACGCTTGCATTTAAAGAAGTTCATAATTACCCATTTCCGAAATTACGAATATCAATCACTGGAATTTGCTCCCAGGCTCAACCTGGTAGTGGGCCTCAACGGCATGGGAAAAACCAACCTGCTGGATGCGGTTTATTACCTCTGTATGGGCAAGAGCCGGTTCAGTGGCAACGACAGAAATGTGCGCCGGAACGGTGCTGATTTTTTCCGCCTGGAGGGATATTTTCAAAAAAATGGCGGAGCGCAGAAAGTGGTAGCCAAAGTGGTACCCGGCCAGCTGAAGCAACTGGAAATTGACGGCAAAGCGCACAACAGGCTGAGCGACCACGTCGGCCATTTTCCGGTGGTGTTCAAAGCGCCTGACGACACCGCCCTGGCACTGGAAGGGAGCGAGGAGCGCCGCCGCTTTGTTGACAATACCCTTTGCCAACTGGACGCCCGTTACCTCACTGAGTTGATGGCGTACAACCGCCTGCTGCAACGCCGGAACGCTGCCCTCAAACAGATGGCAGAACAGCGCCAGTGGGATCAGACTTTGCTCCAGGTTTACGACGAAAAAATGAAGGTGCCGGCAGAGTACATCCTGCAGTGTCGTCAGGCTTTTGTCCGGAATTTTGAACCGGTGTTCAACCGGCAGTTCACGGTTATCAGCGGGGGGCGGGAGGAGGTGCAATTGAAATACAAATCCCAATTGCAGGATACCGGCTTTATCAGCCTGATGGAGGCCAACCGGGAAAAAGACCGGGTGCTGCAACGAACCACCGGCGGCATTCACAAAGACGACCTGGAATTCCTGCTCAACGGCATGCCGCTCAAACGCTTCGCTTCGCAAGGACAGCTCAAATCCTTCGTCCTTGCACTCAAACTGGCCCAGTACGAGTTGCTGAAACAACAAAAAAAAGTAAAACCCATCCTCCTGCTGGATGACCTCTTCGATAAACTGGATGACGAAAGGGTGAACCATCTCATCCGGCTGCTCGTAGAAGGGGATTTTGGCCAGGTATTCATCACCGACACCCACCCCGAAAAAGCCGAAGCCATCGCCCGGAATTTCGGTGGTGAATACCGGAAATTTGTGGTGGAGGCTGGAAAAGTGGCGGTGATGGGGGAGGAATTGAGGAATTGAGTCCTGTCCCGAAAAAATTCGGGATCGGGAGAGGAATGAGGAACTGAAGAATTGAGCCCCGTCCCGAAATAATTCGGGATCGGGAGAGGAACTGAAGAATGAATCCAGTGTTGTTGCCATTGAAAATCCTGGGCTCGTCACTTGCTTTGCTCGTTGACGCACCTAAGTTGCGGCCTCTGGCCGCCTCCTGGAATATGAAGAATCGAGGAATCGAAGAACTGATCCCGACTTTCGTCGGGAGAGGAATCGAGGAAACACAACACAAAAACCATTAATCAATCATAACATCCGTGGTCGTAGATCTAAAAGAAGTTGATATTTTTCAGGGCGGAAAGCTCATTCTCGAAAAGGTGAATTTGCAGATCAGCAAAGGCGAATTCGTTTACCTCATAGGCAAAACGGGCAGCGGGAAAAGCAGCCTGTTAAAGACCCTTTACGCAGCCCTGCCACTCGGGAAGGGAAGGGGAACTGTGGCGGGTTTTGACCTTGCAAAGCTCAACCGCAAGACCATTCCCCTCTTGCGAAGAAAACTCGGCATCGTCTTCCAGGATTTCAACCTGCTGGACGACCGCAGCGTGGAAGACAACCTGCTCTTTGCCCTGAAGGCCAGTGGCTGGACCGACCGCAGCAAGATGCAGCAGCGGATAGATGAGTTGTTGAAAAAGGTGGGGCTGGAAGGAAAAAACCGGCACATGCCGCACACCATCTCCGGCGGTGAACAGCAGCGGGTGGTCATTGCCAGGGCGCTGCTCAACGATCCCGAACTCATCATTGCCGATGAGCCCACCGGAAACCTGGACCCCGAAACCAGCGACGACATCCTGCTGCTGCTTCGCAAACTGGGCAACGAGAACAACACCGCCGTACTGTTTGCTACCCACGATTACCGGATTCTGGAAAGCTTCCCCGCACGCATCCTCCGATGTCACGACCGCCGGGTTTTCGACGATGACGAAGTGTCGATTTGACAACAGAGCGCACAGCAGTTTGGAAAGGTTGAGAGAGAGGTTAGGAGAGGTTTAGAGGGGTTTAGAGTGGTTTAGACAGGCTGATCTCGACCTCTCCCAAACAACGGGACCTGGAGACAACTCCAATCGAAAATGACTTTTTGCCCCGATATCCTGAAATCCGATGCCGACACCTATCGGCATCAGCTTTGGGATCGGGGGACTCAAAACAAGGACTGCTACTCCTCCTCCGGCTCAAATTTCAAGGATACAGAATTGATGCAGTAGCGCAGGCCGGTGGGTTTGGGGCCGTCTTCGAAAACGTGGCCCAGGTGACCCCCGCAGCGGGCACAGCGCACTTCGGTGCGCACCATGCCAAAACTGGTGTCTTTCACCTCCTCGATGCAGTAGTCGTTGAGCGGTTGGTAGTAGCTGGGCCATCCGGTTCCGCTTTCAAATTTCGTTTCTGAGGAAAACAGCGGGAACCCGCAGGCCCGGCAGGTGTATATTCCGCCCTCGTGGTTGTTCCAGTACTCGCCCGTGAAGGCCCTTTCGGTACCGGCCTCCCGGAGTACATAATACTCGAGCGGGGCCAACTCTTTCTTCCATTCCTCTTCGCTTTTGATCACTTTTTGAATGGTATCCCCTTCCGGTGTAAGGATGGGGCTGGCATCAGCGGCGCTGCTGTGTGCCTGTTGAGCCTGGTTGCAACCAGGGCCCAACAGCAGGAGCAAGAATGGCAGGTAGTTTAAGATTCGGTGCATGGTTTGTGGATTTTAGAGGATTATGGAGGTTGTTGTCAGTTGTCAGTTGTTCCCGGGGCTTCGCCCGGGATCAGTTGGCGGTTGGCGGTTTACGGTTGGGCTGGGGCTCGGTTCCTCCCCCGATGCCGATTATTATCGGCACGGGGCTCAGTTCTTCAGTTCCTCAAATCCTCTCCCGACGAATGTCGGGACTCACATCCTCAGTTCCTCACATCCTCAGTTCCTCACATCCTCAGTTCCTCACATCCTCAGTTCCTCACATCCTCAGTTCCTCACATCCTCAGTTCCTCACATCCTCAGTTCCTCATTCCTCCAACACCAATCTGATGTTCCAGTTCACGCTTTGGCCGGTTCTTTCCTCAAAGGTCTTCCATTGGCCATCGGTGCTGAGGAAGAGCCAGTCGCCGTTGTTTTTGCGGGGGCCGGCGTCGCAGCCGATGGACTGCTGCTCTGCCAGGTGTTGCACCTGGATGGCAACCCAAATGTCCTCATCGCCGATGACGAGGTTGGGGCCGATGATGTGGGTGTTCCAGGCGGGGGTTGACAGGTCGTTGGTGACGGTGGCCTGGTAAATGACGGGGCCGGGTGAGGTGGCAGTGCCCTGGCCAAGGATACACACCTTGCAATCTGCCGGTTTGTTGCCGGCAAAAAAACTGACGGTTTTGATCCGCTTGCCCTTGTGGGCGGCCAGGTCAGCGGCGGGGAACCTGACAGCCAGCTCGTGGGTGCCGGCTGCCAGCAGTGGGCCGGAGAAATTGTCGCCGTCGTAATGCAGCACATTGTCACCGGTGGGGGCGGGGCTTTCGTCTTTTTGGCAGGAAGGGGTCAGGGTCAGAATTGCAATTGCGAAGAAAAAATACTTCATAGACTCAGCTGTTTTGCTGTAAAGCTATCCGGCAAGAGCATTTGCCGTAGGCGATGGCGGGGGAATTAACAGGCTTTTAGCAGGACTTCGGGAACAGGAACCAGGAGGCGATTATCTTTGGCGCCAAATCAAAACACCATGAAGTTCCTTTTCACCCTATTCGTTTCATCCGTTATTCTATTCCCTTCGGCCTTCGGCCAACTGAGCAGTCTGAGCAAACCCGTCAATCAAAGCCCGTTGACGATAACGAAGTTCATGCAGGGGGAGCGCTTCGTCGGCTTTCTTCCGGAGGACATCCGCTGGTCGCCCGACAGCAAGACCATCTACTTCTCATGGAATCCGGATGGGGATACATTGCGCAGCGACTACAAAATAAGCCTGGATGAAAACGGCAGGGCAGGGGAGCCCCTGAAAGTGGACCCCGAAGAGCTGAAAGCATTGCCCGGGACGGGCGACTACAACAAGGCCCGGAACGCCCTGGTGTACAGCAAAAACGGCGATATTTTTCTGGCTTCTTTGTCGGCCTCCGGCCAATGGACGGTGCGGCAACTGACCAATACCCTGGCGCGTGAAAGCAATCCCCGTTTCAGTGCCGACGGGCAGCAGGTCATTTTCCAGAATGGCGATAACCTGTTCAGCTGGGATCTCAGTGGAAATGTGTTGACCCAACTGACTGACTTCCGTTCCGGAAAAGAGCGGGGCCAGCGGCCGAAACCACCTCATGAGGCCTGGCTGGAAGCCGACAACATGGAACTGTTTGAAGCATTGGCGGAACGCAAACAAAAAAGGGAAGCCCGCAGGCAACGGCGAAAAGCCCTGCAACCGGAACGCCCCTTCACCTATCGCTATGGCGATGCCACTATCGGCAACCTGAAGGTCTCACCTGACCTTCATTATGTCACCTTCAGGCTGTATCACGAAGGTGGCGCCAAAGGCACCGAAGTGCCCAATTACGTCACCGAATCCGGCCGGGTGGAAATGCTCCGCTCACGGCCCAGGGTGGGCAGCCCCCAGGGATGGACGGAACTGGGCATCTACGACCGCCAGCGGGATACAGTGTACCTGGTGAATGTGGAGCAGATCGAGGGCATTTACGACAAACCGGAATTCCTGCGTGAATACCACAATGACACAACGGAGTTCAGCCCCAGATACGACAAACCCCGGAAAGTGATTTTCAACGGCCCGGTATTTTCCGAAGGGGGAAAGGCTGTTGTGGTGATTCGCAGCCTCGACAACAAAGACCGCTGGATCATGCTGCTCAACCTGGAAACGGGTGCCTTGGAACCGGTTGACCGGCAGCGTGACGAAGCCTGGGTGGGCGGCCCCGGCATCAGCGGTTGGAATTTTTCCACCGGAACGCTGGGTTGGCTGCCGGACGGCAAGACCCTCTATTTTCAGTCGGAACAGAGCGGTTTTTCACACCTCTACCTGTTCGACACCGAGACGAAAAAGAAGAAGCAACTGACTTCCGGTGACTTTGAAATTCTGGATGTGCAACTCTCCAGGGACGGCGAGCTGTTTTACCTGCGCAGCAACCGGGAGAGCCCCTTTGAGCAGCACCTGTACAGCCTGCCCGTTGCCGGAGGCGAAATGAAAAAAATAACTTCCCTTCCGGGAAATCACCAGACCCGGCTCTCGCCCGATGAGCGCCGGATCGCCGTGCGCTATTCTTACAGCAACAAGCCCTGGGAACTGTACCTGATGCCCAATGAGCCCGGCGCTGAGGCCGTGCAGCTCACCCGGTCCACCACCAATGAATTTGAGGCTTACCCCTGGCGGGAGCCCGAGTTGGTGTGGTTCAAGGCCTCTGACGGGGTGCAAGTGCCGGCCCGGCTGTACCGCCCGGAGGCGCCCAGGCGAAATGGCGCTGCGGTGATCTTCGTACACGGTGCCGGTTACCTCCAAAACGTGCACCGCTGGTGGAGCAGCTATTTCAGGGAGTACATGTTCCACAATTTCCTGGCTGACAATGGCTACACCGTACTGGACATAGACTACCGGGCCAGCAGCGGCTATGGCCGTGACTGGCGCACCGCCATCTACCGGCACATGGGCGGCAAGGACCTCTCCGACCAGGTGGACGGCGCCCGATACCTGGTGGAGGAGCACGGCATCGATGCAGGCCGGATCGGAATCTACGGTGGCAGTTACGGTGGCTTTATCACCCTGATGGCGCAGTTCACGGCGCCGGGTGTGTTCAAAAGCGGGGCAGCACTCCGCTCCGTTACCGACTGGGCTCATTACAACCACGCTTACACCTCCAACATCCTCAACACGCCGGTGGAAGACAGCATTGCCTACCGGCGTTCGTCACCCATTTATTTTGCCGAAGGGCTGAAAGGACACCTGCTCATCCTCCACGGAATGGTGGACGTGAACGTGCAGTTTCAGGATGTGGTACGCCTTTCGCAACGACTCATCGAACTCGGCAAGGACAACTGGGAAATGGCCGTCTTCCCCGTGGAAAGCCACGGCTTTGTGGAGCCCGCCAGCTGGGCCGATGAGTACAAAAGGATCTACCGGCTGTTTGATAAAACGTTGAGGGAGTGAAGAACTGAAGAATCCCTGTCTGCCGACAGGCAGGGAAGAATCGAGGATTTGAGGAATTGAGGGATCAAAGAGCTAGCACCTCCATCACTAAACCCTACACCCTACACCCTAAACTTCTTAACCACATAGAAATGAGCGTTAAAAACAGAATTGAGCAGCGTATTCCTTCCAACCGACAACCGACAACCGCCAACCGACCCCCATGGCTATCGGGGACAACCACCAACAACCTTCATAATCCTTCATAACCCTTCATCCCCGATGAATATCGGGGTCATAATCCTTCATCCCCGATGAATATCGGGGTCATAATCCTCATAATCCTCCATAAAAACCCCAAACCAATCAACCCATGCAACTGACGATCCACCCCTTCACCCTGAAACTGAAAGAGACCTTTACCATTGCCCGTGGGGCATACAGTGAGCGGCGGGTTGTGTTCCTGGAGCTGACTGCTGCCGGAAAAACCGGATTTGGTGAGGCCGGCGAGCACGAGTATTACAGAGTGAAGGCGGAAGACTTGCTGGCCGGAGCCGAAAAGCTGCGGCCGGTGATAGAGAATTATGCCTTCGACAACCCTACCAATTTTCACGAGTACATCAAACCGCTGTGCGACGGCAACACCTTCCTCCTGGCTGCACTGGATGAGGCTGCCCACGACCTCTACGGCAAGCTGTTGGACAAGCCCTGCCATGAGCTTTGGGGCTGGCAGGCCGATGCGGTTCCCAAAAGCTGTTACACCCTTCCCATTGATGATCCGAAAACCATGCTTCGCAAACTCCGGGAAACGGATTTCAGCATTTACAAGGTGAAGCTGGGAGGGAAAAACGACCTGGAAGTGATGAGAATGCTCCGGGACAACACCGACGCCGTTTTGAGGGTGGATGCCAATTGCGCATGGACGGTTCGGGAGGCCATTGAGTTGTCCGAAAAATTGGCGGAGCTGAAGGTGGAATTCATCGAGCAACCGCTCCGCCACGACGATTGGGGAGGCATGGAAGAGCTGTCGAAACACAGCGCTTTGCCGCTCATTGCCGATGAATCCTGCCGCACGCCGGAAGAGGTAGAGCCTTGTGCAGAAGTGTTTGACGGCATCAACATCAAGCTGGTGAAATGCGGTGGGGTAACTCCGGCACTGAAAATGATCCGACTGGCCCGGTCACTCGATCTCAGGATCATGGGGGGCTGCATGGTGGAAAGCAGCGTGGCCATATCGGCCATGGCGCACCTGGCTCCGGCCCTCGATTACCTGGACATTGACGGCCCGCTACTGCTGAAAAATGACCCTGCCTCAGGGGCGAGACTGGACGGGCATGGAAATGTTCATCTCAATGACCGGCCTGGATTTGGGCTTGCATTACCCGGATTGGGTTAGTATCCACCCGTGGCATTGCAGCACTCATCCCGGGGGGGCGGGAGCCATTAAATGGTTTCGGCAAAAGGCAAGTGAATTTATCCCAGGTAAGAGCGCAGGTCACTTCGGTTGATGGATTTGCGCAAGCGACGAATAGCCCGCTCTTTGATTTGGCGTACCCGCTCCCGGGTCAATCCGTACAACTCTCCAATTTCCTCGAGGTTGAGCGGCTGGCGGCCGTTGAGACCGAAGTAACAAGAGATCACTTCTTTTTCGCGGGGTGAAAGAAAGCTCATTCCCGCTTTTACTTCTTCCCGTAGCGACTGTTCCATCAATTCGTCATCCGGTTTGCTGCCATCGGCATCGGCCAGCATGTCCAGCATGGTGGCATCGCTGTCTTCACCGCCAATGGGAGCGTCCAGTGAGTTGTGGCGCAGGTTGCTGCGAAGCATGTTTTTGACATCCCTTGAAGGTATGTCGAGGATTTCCGCCAGTTCTTCAACGGTTGGTTCCCGTTCAAACTCCTGCACAAAGGACATATAGGCCTCATTGACTTTGTTGTAAGAGCCCAGCTTGCTGACCGGCAATCTGACGATCCTGGAATGCTCGACGATGGCCTGCAGGATGCTTTGCCGGATCCACCAAACCGCATAAGAGATGAATTTGAAGCCTTTGGTTTCATCAAATCGCCTGGCGGCTTTCAGCAGGCCTACATTGCCTTCGTTAATGAGGTCGCTGAGTGAAAGGCCCTGGTTTTGGTATTGCTTCGCAACGGAGACGACAAATCTGAGATTGGCATTGCAAAGTTGTTCCAGCGCTTCCTTGTCCCCCTCTTTGATCCTGCGTGCCAGCTCGGCTTCCTGGTCCACCGTCAGCAGGTCAATCTTGCCAATGTCATTGAGGTATTGCTCAAGGGCACGGCTTTCCCTGGAGGTGATTCGGTTGCTGATTTTGAGCTGGCGCATAGTCAGGTCGTTTTGAAATTGGGTTCAAGGTGCTGATGAAACAGGAATTGTTGGATAAGCACTTTGAGGTCGGACACTCACTGAATGAAGCCACATCTGAAATGTCAAGCCAAGTTAATCAAAAAAGCTGCCACACCGTTAGGCCGGAATCCCACTGATTTCACTTGAAATCAAAAAATGATGCGAAACCAGTCGTATCCTCTCAACTTCTCTCAACTTCTCTCAACCTCCCGTCCCGAACTTGATTCGGGATCGGGATCAACCTCTCTCAACTTTTATTGCCTCTCACGGAGGCCACTGAGCCCACGGAGGTTTTTCTCTGGGTTTTTGGGAGCCCAACGCTGGCAGGGTTTGGAACCACTGCCAGCGTTTGCAATCGAGGCCGCAACTGAAAGTTGCAACCTGATGCGGAACCTCCCGGGCTTATTTCGGTATCAACTCCTCTCAACCCCTCTCAACTTTTATTGCCTCTCACGGAGACCACGGTGCCCACAGAGGTTTTTCTCTGGGTTTTTGGGAGCCCAACGCTGGCAGGGTTTGGAACCACTGCCAGCGTTTGTAATCGAGGCCGCAACTGAAAGTTGCAACCTGATGCGGAACCTCCCGGGCTTATTTCGGTATCAACTCCTCTCAACCTCCCGACGAAAGTCGGGATCAACCCCTCTCAACTTTTATTGCCTCTCACGGAGGCCACTGAGCCCACGGAGGTTTTTCTCTGGGTTTTTGGGAGCCCAACGCTGGCAGGGTTTGGAACCACTGCCAGCGTTTGCAATCGAGGCCGCAACTGAAAGTTGCAACCTGATGCGGAACCTCCCGGGCTTATTTCGGTATCAACTCCTCTAAACCCCTCTCAACCCCACTAAACTTCTCTAAACTTCTCTAAACCTCCCTAACTTGTTTCGGGATCAACCCCTCTCAACCTCCCGATCCCGAACTTGATTCGGGATCGGGATCAATGCATTCGGTCGCCTCTCAGCTCCAGTTTTTTCATCACTCCGGCTTCAAAGTCGAGGTATTCCTGCCAGCGTTTTTTCACCTTTTCTTCGTCAAAATAGCGCATTGCCAGGTCCAGGAACAGGCGGTAATGCCCGGCCTCAGAGACCATGAACTTGTGGTAGAAGTCTTTGAGGTCTTCTTCGGCAATGTGCAGCGACAGCAACCTGAAACGCTCACAGCTGCGGGCTTCGATGAGGGCGCAGATCAGGAGTTTTTCCAGGAGGCGTTCCTCACGGCCTATGCCTTTCTTTTCAAATTTGAGCAGCTCGTTCACGTATTCGTCCTTTCGTTGGCGGCCCAGGCTGAGGCCCCGCTTTTCCATTTCCAGAAGGACCTGTCTGAAGTGGCCCCATTCTTCGGTAACGACAGGTGCCACCTGTTTGACCAGTTCTTTCTTGTCGGGGTATTGCTGAATGAGTGAAATACAGGAAGTGGCAGCCTTCTGTTCACAAAAGGCGTGATCGGTGAGTATTTCTTCAAGATCTTTCTCTGCCAGGTTGACCCACCGGGGGTCCGTTGGTAGTTTAAGGCCTAACATGGTTTTACATTTTTGTATGATGGCCTGCAAAGGTATTCAGAAAGGAAGAAGACCCGATAATGACTTTTGTGAAGTACACATCGGAGCGGCCCAATTTGAATCTGACCTCCCTTTAAAGCGTAAAAACAATCATCTTTACCGCCAATCTGCCAGGCAATGGACCCAACCTACTTCAATGCCGTATTTCTTTTCCGGATCGGATTTCTGGAAGTGAGCTTCTGGGATGTGCTGGACATAAGCATAGTGGCTTATCTCATGTACCGCATCTACATGTTGCTCAGGGGCAGCATTGCTTTTAATATATTCATTGGCGTGCTCATGCTTTACCTGGTCTATGGGCTTGTGAATGCCCTCAAGATGGAAATGCTATCCGTCATCCTGGGTGAGTTCGTCAGTGTTGGGTTCATCATTATCATCATCATCTTCCAGCCGGAAGTGAGACGTTTCCTGCTCTTGCTTGGGAATACCACTTTGCGTGGCCGGTCAAATTTTCTCCGAAGGTGGCTGGACAAGAATTTTGACGCTTCCGAAGAGCGTCAAACCCATGTGGTGGAAATCAAAACGGCATTGCTCCGCCTGAGCAAGGACAAGACCGGAGCCTTGATCGTTTTTTCCAAAAGTCTGGCGCTTCAAAGCATCAGCAACACCTTTGTAAACCTCGATGCCAGACTCAGTGCCGAGCTTCTCGAGAGCATCTTCAACAAAGAAAGCCCCATCCACGATGGTGCCGTAGTGATTGGAAAAGGCAGAATACTGGCTGCCGGGTGCATCCTGCCCGTTTCCGAAAGCATGGCATTGCCCCCTTCCGCCGGCTTGCGGCACCGGGCGGCTGTAGGCATCACCGAACGAACCATCGCCGTCGCTTTTGTCGTTTCCGAAGAAACAGGCGCCATCAGCTTTGCAGAACAAGGCAGCATCGAAATGGCCCTGTCAGAAAGCAGGCTGACGGAGTTGATCAACCAACATTATGAGCTGTGATGATTGGAGTTTGGATGTTTTTGGTCCCGAGGCAAGCTCGGGATTGGAGGTTTTTGGAGGTTTTTGGAGGTTTTTTAAGGTTTTTAAGGTTTTTGATGGGTTTTTATCCCGAGCTTTTCCCGGAATTGAGATGCGTCGTTGCTTGCACTTCAGGTGGCCCACTGTCCACTGCCCAGTGTCCACTGCCCACTGTCCACTGCCCACTGCCTACTGTCCACTGTCCACTGTCCACTGTCCACTGTCCACTGTCCACTGTCCACTGATCCCGGGCGAAGCCCCTGGATCCACCATTCGTTTAAGGGCTACGACATGAAGAACCGGACATGCCGGTCCAATTGATGTGTCGGGACAAAAAACCGGGCAGCAGTTTTGTTGCCCGGTTTTTATTTTCAAATTTACCTCCGGTGACCAGCAAAAACCACTGCCGTGTTATGAATGCCAGATTTTCAATCCTGTTATCGCTCGCTATGTTTTTCTTCGCAAACCCGATTGATGCTCAGAAACCCATCCTGCCGGATTTTGACTGGCAAGGGCACCGGGGCTGCAGGGGGCTGCTCCCGGAAAACTCCATTCCAGCCTTTCTCAAAGCATTGGAATATCCGGTGACCACCCTGGAACTGGACCTGGCCGTTTCTAAAGACCGGCAGTTGATCATCAGTCACGACCCCTGGATGCACGAAGGCATTTGCAGCAAACCCAACGGCGATCCGGTGACAAAGTCTGAGGCGAAGCAATTGAAGCTCTTCGAAATGACTTACGAGGAGATCATGGGCTACGACTGCGGCAGCCGTGGCAACCCCCGCTTTCCGCAACAGCAACCCATGAGGGTGTTCAAGCCCGGCTTCCGGGACATGGTGGAGGCGGTAAAGGAAGGGGCGCTCGCCCGGTCCAGGCCGATGCCCCAATTCAACATCGAAATCAAGAGCAAACCGGCCTGGGACAACGTTTACACCCCTGCACCGGAGGTCTTCGTTGACCTGCTTCTGAAAGAAATAGAGTACCTGGGCATACAGCAGCAGGTTTGCATCCAGTCTTTCGATGTGCGCCCTTTGCAGATTATCCACGAAAAGAATCCCGACATCAAAATTGCCCTGTTGATAGAGAACCTCGACGGCATCAAATCGAATCTGAACAAACTGGGTTTCCAGCCGGATGTTTACAGCCCCTATTACAAATTGCTGCGCAGAAGGCACATCCGCAAGCTTCACAAAATGGGCATTGCCGTCATACCCTGGACCGTGAACAGTACCAAAGCCATGAAGCGCCTCCGCAAAAAAGGCGTTGACGGCATCATCACCGATTATCCCAACCTCATTGAAGAAGTTGAAAAACACCAATAAGTATGAAGCTGAAAAACAACATCAACCTGGCCTTGACACTTGCCATCGCATGGGGTCTTGCTGCTTGCTTCGGAGCCAAAGAAGTGGGCAATCCTCCCGCACCGGGCTTCAACGCAGCCGGCTCCGACCCGCAGGCCATCGCCATTGCCGATGAGGTGATGCAGGCCATGGGCGGCCGCAAAGCCTGGGACGAAACCTGCTACCTCACCTGGAATTTCTTTGGCCGCCGCAAACATTATTGGAACAAATGCACCGGCGATGCCAGAATTGAATCACTGTCCGACAGCGCAACTTATCTATTGAACATACACACCGGAAAAGGAAGGGCCCGCATTGGCGCAGCCGAAGTGAAAGACCCGGCCACCCTTGATTCCCTCATGGAAAAGGCCATGGCTTACTGGATCAACGACAGCTACTGGCTGCTGATGCCTTTTAAACTCAAAGACTCCGGGGTGACCCTCAAATACATTGGCGAAGGAAAAACAGCGCAAGGCGCTGATGCCGACATCCTGCAACTCACCTTTGAATCCGTGGGGGTAACCCCCGAAAACAAATACCACATCTGGGTGGATAAATCTTCCAGACTGGTGAGCCAGTGGGCCTACTTCAGCAAAAATGAAAACCGCAATCCGGACTTCATCACCCCCTGGGATGACTACCGGCGCCACGGCAAAATCCTGCTCAGCGGCAACCGGGGAAAACGGTCATTGACGGAGATAGATGCACCGGAAAACCTGCCCGGCAGTTTATTTCACCAATTTTAAACCACCACATATCAGCAGCCATGAGAAAGATTGTGAAAGTTGCCGCAGTACAGGACTCACCGGTTTACCTCGACAAAAAGGCCACCACGGAAAAGGCCTGCCGCTTGATCGGCAAGGCAGGAGAGGAGGGCATTCAGTTGCTCGTTTTCCCGGAAGTTTTCATTGCAGGTTATCCGGATTGGGTGTGGTTGATACCCAACAGCAAAGGCGCAGAACTGAATCCACTCTATGCTGAACTAATAGACAACGCGCTGGATGTCCCGGGCCCCGAAACAGAATTGCTTTGCAAAGCTGCTGCCAGGGCCGGGGTGAATGTGGTGATCGGTTGTCATGAAAAAAATTCCGAACACTCATCGGGCAGCATTTTCAATTCCATAATATTCATCAGCGACACCGGTGAGCTATTGGGCAAACACCGGAAACTGATGCCCACCGGAGGAGAAAGGCTCGTTTGGGCACAGGGCGATGGCTCCACGTTGAGGTCGTATGCTACTTCAGCAGGAAAAATTGCCGGACTGATCTGTTGGGAGAACCTGATGCCGTTGGCACGAATGGCCATGTATCAGCTTGGCACTCAAATATTGGCGGCACCTACCTGGGACAAAAGCCCGCAGTGGCTAACAGCCATGAAGCATACAGCCAGGGAAGGCGGCCTTTTTGTGATCAGCTGTTGCATGGCCTTGAACATGAACGACATTCCGGATCGCCTTGCTTTCAAGGAATTGTACCCCGCCGGCCGGGAATGGATCAACACGGGAAACAGTTGCATTATTGGGCCAAAAGGAAATGTTATGGCAGGCCCCGTAGAAGGTCAAAAGCAGTTTGTCATTGCAGAAATCGACCTTTTGGAAATCTTAGCTTCCAAACGAATGTTCGATGTTGCAGGGCACTATAACCGCCCGGATGTCTTCCAATTTTCATTCAAAAAACACTGAACCTGAAATCCACAAGCTAATCGGCCGATGTTGCACACTTCCAGGTTTTTACATGCTTTTTTTCTCGCTGCCGCAATGTTGTTTGCAGCAGGAAATTCTGCGGTGCAGGCCCAGTCCCTCAAGGCCTTCGAAAAAGCTGGCGACAAGGCCTTTGCCGCCAAAGACTATTACACCGCCTACAGCTATTATTTCAATGCTGCTCAGAAGGCCCCCGAAGAAATCCGGCTTTGGTACAAACAGGCCGATGCTGCCCGGAATTTCAACGCCTATGGATTGGCCGAAGGCCTTTTTGAAAAAGTGGCCGAAGCCGATACCGCCCGTCGTTTTGCGGCGGCCTGGTTTCGCCTGGGGCAGCTCAGAAAGGTGGCCGGCAACTACGATGGAGCCATTGCCGCTTTTTCTGCTTTCCTCGCTTCGCAACCGGAAGACAACTACATGAGTGCATGGGCCAAAGAGGAAACAGGAACCTGCCGGTGGGCCAAATCAGCCGCTCCACCGGAAGACAAGATCATCCGGGTGGAACACCTGGACAAACGCATCAACACCCGGTATTCCGAATTTGGGCCGCTGCCGGTAGGCGACACGCTCTTCTATTCCAGCTACCGCTACCAATTCTCCGAAGACAAGCACCGCCCCAAACGCAAGCTCGCAAAAGTGCTCATGTCGAAAAACCTCAGCCGGGGGCGCCTGGTGCCCAGGGGCTTCAACATTGCTGAAAAACACACGGCTCACGCCACCATCAGCCCCGATGGGCAAAGGTTTTACTTCACCGTTTGCGACTATGTGAGCGACAGCGATATCAGGTGCCGGATATTCTATCGGGAAAAAGACCGCAGAGGCAGGTGGAAACGAACGCCCAGGCCCATGGAGAGCAACATCAATGTGCCCGGTTACACCGCCACCCAACCCAGCATAGGCTTCGACTCAGTGCTGCAAAAGCAGGTGCTTTACTTCGTGTCCGACAGGCCCGGCGGCAAAGGAAAACTGGACATCTGGTACACGGTTTTGGAAGAAAGCAAGTTTGCCGAACCGCAAAACCTGGAAGCGGTGAACACCCCGCAAAACGAAATTACCCCCTTTTTCGACGACAGGGCGCAGGTGCTTTATTTCAGCTCCGACAGGCACCCCGGACTGGGCGGTTACGACATTTTCAAAATTGCCGCAACCTTTCCCGATACCCCGGGAGGCGAAAAATGGTCAGCCATTGAAAACCTGGGGCCACCGGTAAACTCTTCTTTCAATGACCTGTATTATGCCCCTTCGGAAAATGGAAAAACTGCATGGCTGGCCTCCAACCGCCCGGGCTCTTTTTACCTGGATGCCGGCAACAAGGCCTGTTGCTACGACCTGTGGCGTGTGTTTTACGAAGAGAAAAAAGACAGCAGCACCGCTGAACCCCCGCCGCCGCCAACACCTGCGGTGACAGAAGAACCTGAACTGCCAACGACTTTGGAAGAGTTCCTGCCTCTGAAGTTGTACTTCGACAACGACGAACCCGACCGCCGCACCCGCCGCCGCACCACCCGCAAGACCTACGTCTCCACCTTCGGCAAATACTACAACCGCAAGGCCGAATACGTCCGCAGGTACACCAAAGGCATGGAGGACGATGCCGCCTCAGATGCCACCCTCGCCATCGAGACATTTTTTGACGAAGAGCTGAAAAAAGGGATGGATCACCTCGAGCGCTTCAGTGAAATCCTGCTCCGGCGCCTCCAGGCCGGCGACACCGTGGAAATCGTCCTGAAAGGATTTACCAGCCCCAGGGCCGAAACGGATTACAACGACCGGCTGGCTCAACGCCGCATCTCTTGTGTCAGGAATCAGTTCCAGACCTGGAAAGCCGGGGCCTTCGAGAACTACCTTGACAGTGGCCAGCTCATCATTTCTGAAGCTCCCTTCGGTGAAACAATGGTCTCCGCTCCGGTCAGCGATGACCTGAAGGACGAACGCAATTCTATTTACAGTGTGGAAGCCTCCCGGGAACGCCGTGTGGAAATTGTGGAGGTGAAGTAGGTGGGGTGGTTCAGAGGGGTTTAGAGGGGTTGAGAGAGGAGTTCAGAGGGGGTTAGAGGGCTATCCATTACCCACAAATCCCAACCCCATTGGGAAGTGCCTCTGCAACCCGACTTCATTGATTGTGAAAAGAAACATTTTATACCCTGTTGTCTTAGCTGTGGCAAAAAACCGTGGCGACATCAGCCATCTTGTAACCCGCTGTTTCAACGGCGGGAATCTTGCCAGTACCCCTACACACATCCAACTTCTATTCAAAACATCACATCAGGAATAGCTTTAGCACCAAATTCGGGATGTGAATTGAAATTGATGCTGATGCTCTGTAAAGATGTTTGATGTGATTGGGGGTTATCCGCCAACCCCTTGTTGCCCGTCTGGCCGCCGGACAGGAAACAAGGGGTTTCAAGATGTTTGATGGGGGTGGAGAATGCTTTTTCAAGTCTCGGTTACTTTATGAGTCAAAGCTCTCAGAACCGGAATGATGGATTTGTGGGTAATGGATAGGGTTTAGAGGGGTTAAAAGGGGTTGATCCCGACGAAAGTCGGGCTCAACCCCTCTAAACCAACATTTGCCGGTGGCAGCTCAAAACGTCTCCGTTCCGGCAAAGTGGAAGGCGCACTCGATGGCGGCATTCTCGTCGGAATCGGAACCGTGGATGGCGTTCTCACCAACACTTTTGGCGTACAGGGCACGGATGGTTCCGGGCCTGGCATCGGCAGGGTTGGTAGCACCGATCAGCTCACGGAAATCAGCCACTGCATTGTCTTTTTCCAGAATGGCAGCCACGATTGGGCCCGAAGACATGAACTCAACAAGTTCACCATAGAACGGACGCTCTTTGTGTACGGCGTAAAATTCACCGGCCTTTTGTGTGGTCAGTTGGGTCATTTTCATGGCCACGATGCGGAAGCCTGCAGCATTGATCTTTTCGAGGATGGCACCGATGTGCCCGGCTTTAACGGCGTCGGGCTTGATCATGGTAAAAGTTCTGTTTCCAGCCATTGTGCTATTGTTTTTATGGTTTTCAGGTTGACAGAGAGCCCCGGGGCTTGCCAACATTCCAACCGGTTTTTCAAAAGAGGCGCAAAGGTAACAGAACGCGGGATTGTAGCGCAGTTTTGGATCGGAATTGAACGGGATTGGCGAAACCGGGCAGCGCATTTGCAAGTACACTGTTTTGAGGGGCTTGCACTGCGGCTCCACAATTTTTATATCCGTTCAAATTTTGGGAACTTCGCCCGCCAATTGAGAGACTTCATGGAAAACATCACTGAGCTGAAATCAATACTGGCCCGTCCGAGGGACATCCTCATCACTTCGCACCGCAATCCGGACGGGGATGCCATCGGTTCTTCCCTGGGCCTCAAGTCGTTCCTCGAGCAGGAAGGCCACACCGTAAAAGTGGTGGTACCCTCTGATTTTCCGCATTTTCTCAACTGGATGCCCGGCGCCCCTGAGGTACTCATTTACGACAATGACCCCGAAGAAATTGGTAAAATGATGGAGCGCATGGGCATGGTCTTCTACCTGGATTTCAACTCGCTGGAGCGCATTGACAAGATGGGCGAGATCACAGGCCGGATGAATGTGCCGAAAGTACTCATTGACCACCACCTCCTGCCCGAACCCATTGCAGACTTCGACCTGCACAGCACCCTGGCCAGCTCAACCAGCGAATTGGTGTACGACTTCATCAAGCTGCTCGGCAAGGAAAAACTGGTCAATAAAGATGTGGCTGAATGCCTGTTCACCGGAATTCTGACTGATACGGGCTCTTTCAAGTACTCCACCTCGCCGAAGCTGTTCCGCATGGTTGGCGATCTGCTGGAAAAAGGTGTTGACGACGTGCGCATCCAAAACCTCGTATTCAACAGCCTCGAGGAAAAACACCTGCGTTTGCTGGGGCATGTGCTGCACAACCGAATGGAAGTGCTGCCTGAGTACCGGACAGCCATCATCACCCTGACCAAAAATGACTACGAAGACTTCAACATCAGCCGGGGAGATACCGAAGGGCTCGTCAACTATTTGCTGATGATGAAGGATGTGGTTCTGGCCGCATTCATTCATGAACAACCAAAAATTACCAAGATTTCCCTTCGGTCAAAAGGCGATTTTTCGGTGCAGGAAATTGCGAAGAAATATTTCAAAGGCGGTGGCCACCGGAATGCCTCCGGCGGTTATTCTTTCATCGGCCTCCGGCCAACGGTGAGAAAATTCAAAGAGGCCTTGCCACACTACAAAGAAGCCTTGTTGAACACACAGTTGTAAACCATTTTCAAGCATCATATTTCAACCTGCTTATCATGAGATTCTTCCTTGCATTGTCCTTGCTTTTCAGCTTTTTTCTTTTCGCTTGCAGCAATGATGACACCACCCCCAACGGGTACAAATACATCAACTACACCAACCTCGACGGTGAAAAAGGAAAAGTGGGCGAGTACGCCTACGTCCACGTTTACATTTATGAAGATGACAGCCTCGTAAACACCTCCCGCAACCAGGGCCGAACCGTGCCGGTCACCATTCCCGACCTGGATGCTCTCAAAGAAAGCGAACGAGGCCCCGGACGTGCCAACCCCATTGCCGACGTAGTAGGCATGATGTCAGTGGGCGACAGCGTTTCGGTTTTCGTTCCCGTAACGCCCGAAATGACAGCAAAAGCTCCTGACCTGAAAGATGTAAAGGAACTTCGCTACGACATTGTGTTGGCTGAAGTCAAAAACCAGGAGGAATACCAGGCTGCCCTCGAAGAAGAACGTCGCATCATCAACGAACGCATTGAAGCTTCCAAAGCCCGGGAATCGGAAGTGAAAGCCCTGCTCGATGACATTGTGGACAATTACAAGAGCGGCCGGTTGAATGACCGGATTAAGGTGGCATCGCCCACCTCCCTCAAGTACCTCGTTCTGGAAGAAGGAACAGGCCCCAAAGCAGAAAATGGCAAACGGGTGGATGTGCAGTATTACGGGGTGCTCACCGACGGCAGCGAGTTTGACAATTCTTTCAAACGGGGAAGACCCTACGGATTCACCCTCGGCCAGGGCGAGGTCATCCAGGGTTGGGACATTGGCATTGCACAACTCAAAGAAGGCGACAAAGCCGTGCTTTTTATTCCTTCAGAGCTGGGCTATGGCGACCGTGGCTCAGGTAGGGTGCCGGGCGGCGCCGAAATGATCTTTTACGTCGAAATCGAAAAAGTGTACCCGTAAACCTTCTGGTTTCGGAGGTGTTTTGGTTTCGCTTCGCAAAACAACAACCGGCCACAAGGCCCTTGCGCAAGGCGCAGCAGTAGCGACGCTGCAACTTGATGCATGATTGTTTAACCATAAAAAAACTTGCTATGACCAACGATCAACTCCTCTCGCTGAAGGAGCGGTTGGCTTCCTTACGGAGGTATCTTTGACGTCGACAACCGCATTCTTACGATAGAAGAAAAAGAACAACTGACAGCGGACCCCGATTTCTGGTCGGATCAGGAGCGGGCCACTGCCATTCGCAAAGAAATCAAACTCCACAAAAGCTGGGTTCAAAAATACCGGGAAGTGGAAGAAGCCATTGGCGACCTGGAAGTCCTCCACGAATTTCAGAAAGCCGGTGAAGCCAGCGAGGAAGAAGTGGAAAAGCAGTACAATGTTGCCCTTTCCCGGCTCGAAGACCTCGAGGTCCGCTCTACGCTCAACAAGGAAGAAGACGAAATGAGCGCCGTGCTGGAGATCAACGCCGGCGCAGGAGGAACAGAAGCATGCGACTGGGCCCAGATGCTGCTCCGCATGTACGTGATGTGGGCGGAGAAAAACGGTTTTAAAACTTCACAACTTTGGCTCACACCGGGTGACACCGCAGGCATCAAGTCCGTTGGACTGGAGATAGAAGGTGACTATGCCTACGGCTTGCTCAAAGGAGAATCGGGTGTGCACCGGCTGGTGCGCAAGAGCCCTTTCAATGCGCAGGGCAAGCGCCAGACATCCTTTGCCGCCGTCTTCGTCCATCCCATGATAGACGACCGCATTGAAGTGGACATCAACCCGGCCGACCTCGAATGGGACACCTTCCGGTCAAGCGGCGCCGGTGGCCAGCACGTGAACAAGACCGAATCGGCTGTGCGCGTTCGCCACATCCCTTCCGGTGTGGTCGTGGAATGCCAGGAGCAGCGCTCCCAGCACCAAAACCGCGACAAGGCCCTGCAGATGCTCCGCTCCCGTTTGTATGAACTGGAGTTGGAAAAGAAAATGTCGGAAAAGGAAAAACTGGAAGCCGGCAAGATGAAAAACGAATGGGGCAGCCAGATACGGAGCTACGTTCTGGATGACCGGTGGGTAAAAGACCTGCGCACGGGCTACAAAACCACCCAGCCTGAAGCCGTCCTCGACGGTAATCTGGATGAATTCATCAAAGCCTACCTGATGAGCCAATCCGTTGACGTAACAGATGAAAAGGATTGACGAGTCCAGGTGTTTCAGAATGAAAAGAGCCATCCCAATCAACGGAATGGCTCTTTTTCTTTTGCGTACCGGGTGCTTTAAGCGCTTGCAAGCTCGGTTTTTCGCTTCATCAGGGGCACCTCTTTGGCCACCATCTGAATGGTATTTTTCGTGCGTTCCTCTACCATGACGATCTTGCCATTGCGAAGCATTTCGATGACCTGCGGCGTATAGTGCCGTACAGTTATCAGTTCCAGCCCTTCGTAATCCAGTATCACCTTGAAGTCCTTTTCAATGCTTTCGGCAAAGCGGAAAATACGGTCATCTATGTGGTTGACGCAGATGGCAAAGCTGATGGCAGTGTTTTGCATCAGGTTGACCTGCAAGCGATGTTCGGCAATTTGATTGAACAGGTAACGCATGTGATGCTCAGCCACGAATGAAAAATCACGGGTGGAGATATTCAGCAGCGCCTGGTTGCGCTCGATGGCCACCATTGGCGGGTAATGATCTTCCACGTCCGGCCCGATGAAGGTGCCGTCATTTTCAGGATTGACAAAGGACTTTACATACAACGGAATGCTTTTGTTCTGGAGTGGCTTGATGGTTTTTGGGTGGATGACTTTGGCGCCGTAATAGGTCATCTCGATGGCCTCCCGGTAGCTGAGCCGATCCAGCTTGGTCACGTTGTCAAACAGCCTTGGATCCGCTGTCAAAACCCCGGGTACATCTTTCCAGATGGTCATGTCTTCCGCATCCAGGCAATAAGAAAGAATGGCTGCCGTATAGTCGGATCCTTCCCTGCCGAGGGTAGTGGTGTAATTTTCTTTTGTGCTGCCAATGAAGCCCTGAGTGAGTACGTACTCGCCCTTTTCAATTACCGGCCTCACCCGTTTTTCAACATTGGCCCTGGTTTCATCCCATTGGACCCAGCCCTCCCTGAAAATATCATCCGTAATGATTACATCTCTGGCATCAACCCACCGGGTTTTAAGGCCGGACTTGTTCAGGTACGCAGCAACAATGGCGGTGGCAACCAGTTCGCCCGTGGGCACCAGCTGATCGTACATGAAGTCGTAGTTCGGGTGCGGCTCATCGTCCAGAATCCATTCGGCGGCTACGAAGTGGTCGTTGACAATGTCATAGACCGGGTCGCCATTCTCAAACAGTGCGTCCATGATCTGATGGTGGGCCTCTCTGACTCCGTCAAGGAGTTGTTTTGCCGTTCCGCTCCGGGCGGCATGGGCAGCAACTACCTTCTCCAGTGCATCGGTGGTTTTTCCCATGGCGGAAACGACGATCGCCAGGGGCGACCCATTGAACTTTTCAACAATGGAAGACAGGTTTTTTACGCCATCGGCATTCTTGACGGAGGCCCCGCCAAACTTGAAAACGCGAATTCGATTGCTCATTTCTTGACTGATGATCGGGTTGATGATTGGAAAATGGCTGCAAAGATACCAGCCCCGGACAAATGCCTTCACAAAACCTTGCGAGGCACAAAAAAAGCGCAGACCACCGGATGCGATCTGCGCTTGTATTTTCGTAGCCCTGTCGGGCAATTCAGTCTCAGTTCAGGCTGAAGTTGATGTTGTGGCGAGCCAGTTTGGCTTGCAACTTACGCAGCCCTTTGTACTTGATCTGACGTACGCGTTCTTTACCGACGCCCAGATGGTCACTGATCTCGCTCAGTCCAAAGGTGCGCTCGGTACCGATGCCGTAGTACATCGAAATGACCGTTGATTCTTTCGGGCTGAGTCCTTTGAGCAGCATTTGGATTTCTTTCTGCAAAGACTCGATCTCAACCACTTTCGAATCAGGCGTCGGCGTGTCTTTGTCTTCGAGGAAGTTGCTCAGTGTTGCGTCCTCTCCTTCCTGGAGCGGCTCGTCCAACGAGCTACATTTGTTATTTGTCTCGAGACATTTCTCAACAGCTTCAACAGTCATCTCAAGTTCGGCAGCGATTTCCTCGTTCGTCGGCTCCCTTTCGTAAATCTGGAGCAGCATGTCACGGGTACGCAATACCTTGATGAGATCTGATTGGTGGTTGAAGGGTACGCGAATCTTACGGCTCTTTTCCCCGATGGCCTGGAGGATACTCTGACGGATCCACCATACGGCATAGGAGATGAATTTAAAACCACGTGTTTCGTCAAAACGACGAGCGGCTTTAAGCAGACCCAGGTTGCCTTCATTGATGAGGTCACCAAGCGTGAGGCCACAGTGCTGGTACTGCTTTGCTACCGAAATGACGAAACGAAGGTTGCTGTTGATAATCAACTGAAAAGCGTCTTCATCACCTTCCCGGTAACGGCGGAACAAGTCCACCTCTTGCTCAGGGGTCAATACTTCATACCGGGATACCTCGGTCATGTACTTTTCAAGTGACTTGGCATCCCTGCGGGTAATGGAGTTAGTAATAACTAATGCGCGCATATCAAATGTTGAAAGTTTAGTTGGAGGCCTTCAATCCCCAATAACTTGAGGATTGAAGGCTCGATCAGATGCTTTTTATTACTGCGTTGAGGTTGTGGTCTTTCACGATGCCTTCTGCATAAGCTTTAAAACCACGCGGTGTCAGCAAATAAAATTTGCCTCCTTTTCGTGCGGCCATCACACTGAACAGCTTCCATTTGGTGATCTGGCGCTGCATGTCATCAGATTTAACCGCTACTTCAATGTAGTTCTTCCCTCCGGTACTCAGGGCGGTGATGGCGGGCTTCATGCTGTCGTCACCCTCTGATTGCCGGGAAAACTCAGCAGGAGACTCAAACTCATCGTGAATTGATTTGATGTTGGTGAATCCTCTGCTTTTGACCCATTCCAGGGCCTGATCCAAATACTTTTGATCCATTTCGCTGATGTTACACTTTATTGGCAAATCACATAACGCCCGGAGTGCCTTATGGTTTTACCGGCTTCCAAACAAAAAAATACACCTCGGAAGAAATGAGGTGAGATGAATTGTCCACAAGATGTATGGGAGATTGCACTGATTGGCAAACGTTGGGTTCAAATTGAAGCATCGGCAAAGGTAACGTTATTCCTGACAAATAGTTTCAAATACACTAACTTTTTTCCCCGAAAAACTACCCGCCTTCAACATTTTTTCCTATCCGAAGGCAAAAAGAGCTAAACAAGCATCGGGCCGGACTGCCATTTGTGACATGAAAATCAGCATTTTACATAAAAAAAAGCGCCATGGTTGCACCCGGAATCCCCTGCTTTCCTTCACTCAACAATAAACTTACGCCAATGCTGTGACATCACTCCGTACGGCATGCTTTTTGGCTCATGATGTATTACAGGTTAGTCCATTCTCATTTTTCTCTCCTTCTCAAAAGATTTACCGGAGCTACCTGCCAGTCAGGTACTTCAGGCCTTTGCACTGAAAAATGTAATGGCAGGTTTCTTGCAAGGCCCTATTTCATAACCCGTCCCCCCGGAAACTCCCCCCGCTCCAACAAGTCCGGACAATGAGAATCACAAACACTGCTGTTAAATCCGCTTATCTGTTTGTGAGCTTGCTACTGCTGGCAAGTGTCACAACTTTTCTTTTTGCCAATGTTCAGCGTTCAGCATTTGAGCAAAAAATCACCCATCAGATCAGGCTGGCAATTAATGACCTTTCGTTTTCCAAATTCGGAAAGGCAGTTTTTGACGAATCACCACCACCTCTTCCTCCAGCCGCAACCAACACCCTGATTCCAGCGGGGTCTTACATCATTGACATGGGGGTGGAGCCCCAAACCATTGACAATGGTCTGAAACCCTACGGACTCATCTGGGACCTTCTTCAAAACCATCACGTGACCATATTGTGGGCCATTAAGGATGGAAAAGCAAAAGACGAAGCCGATTTCAATTACAACGGAACCGATTTTAAAGGAGGGCCTTTCATTGTCACGGCCAGCCAGCGGACTGAGGCAGTGAATACGACCATCTCGGACTGGGAAAATGAAGGAGTGGTCGGGATTACTACCAACACGGATTTTACAGCACCCATTACGCAAGTATTGAATCACTCAGTCCGGTGGACCCTGGATCAGAAAAACGGAAAAATTGCCGAGGAATACCTGAAAAAAGCCCTGATCCCTCCATCGGCATACGATTGGACCCTGCCCCAGGATCTGGACTGTTGCCACGACATTTTCGTAATGCCACACGCAGAACCCGATTGGAATTCCCATTCAGCGCTTCTGACCTGGAATGATACCGAGGCCAACGGTGGTTGTTCAGGTTCTATCTGGGCCGGCTGCAAGGCAGTTTCAGAACTCGAAAACATTGTCAACCCGAATAATTCAAACGAGCGGTTGAATTTCCTCATGGAGACTCCGGCCAATCCGGGTGATTACCCGGCCGTTTGGGCAGATGACCACGACGACGCTACGCTTCCCTATGACTACGATCATTTTGACCATCCCATCATGCAATTCATCGGAGCAGTGGATGGGGCCCATGAAAATGGGGCTGAAGAAGTCTATTTGCCACACGACGGATGGCGTTCATCTACATTGATTGGCGTATGGGATCCTGCGCAAAACAATGTGCCCGGACTCTCGCCTGGCCCGGCAGGAATCATCGTTTTCGGCCCCGCTTTCGGCGACGAAAACCGGGGTTATATTTGTTATGAGGCGGGGCACAAACTCAATAAGAAATATGACCCGGAAAACATTGCAGCCATCAGGGCCTTCTTCAATTTCAGTCTGATGGCGGCTGCGGGCAAGGCCATCGTGCCCCTCAGCGTGGTTCCGGAGTCACAGGAGAGCGGGCAAACATATTCTTTGTCTGCATCAGCAACGGGAGGCAGTGGCAGCTATCAATTTGAGTGGAGCAGTTCTTGTGGCGGTTCCTTCTCCAACAGCCAATCGGCCAACACTTCTTTTACAGCTCCTGAAGTTTCTGAAGAGACAGAATGTGTCATTACGGTGCTCGTAACCGACGGGTGCGGTAACCGGACGGCATTCGACAATGTGACCATCACCATCTACCCACCTGAAATCTGTGGAAACGGCCTGGACGATGACAACGACGGATTGACCGATTGTGACGATCCGGATTGCAACGGACTGCTCTATGCCGGAGCCGTCGTTTCTGAGTCGGGTGTCACTTTTGCCGAAAAGGCCATTGGCCCGCCTGACAACCAGGCTGCTGAACTGTACGACCTTGGTGACCAACTGACACTGGATATGGGCCACATTGTGGCTGCCGGAAACGAGTACACCCTCAATTGGCGTCGTTCCCTGTACAC
>JALWSS010000208.1 GCA_026993525.1 Saprospiraceae bacterium | reverse complement strand
CCTCGACGGCTCTCCCTGCGACACGCTGGGGCTGGACAACCATCCGCTGGCCGGCTTCCGCCATGCCATAGACAGCAGCAACAGCCTGCGGGTCATCTTCACCGACAACAGCTTCTACGAGCCCACCGACTGGCTCTGGGCCTTCGGTGACGGCAGCACCAGCACCCTCAAAGACCCCCTGCACAAATACGACGAACCGGGCACCTACCTGGTCTGCCTCACCGTCAGCAATGAATACGACAGCGACACCTTCTGCCGGGAAGTCACCGTAGATGCTCCCAATGCCACAGAAGAAACTGGCCCGCAGGCCCCCGCCATCAAGGTCTGGCCCAACCCCGCCCGCTCCGGTGTGGCCGTGGAGCTGCCGCAGCCACCGGCCCGCCCCGTTCGTTTGGTGTTGTATGATGCCCTGGGCCGGGAGGTGTACCGCACGCTCAGCCGGGCCGGGGAGCGGCAGTTGTTTTTCGATGTGTCGGGTTGGGCAGGGGGGGTGTACTTTGGCCATCTGGAAGGCTATGGCTTTTTCAAGGTAGTGGTGGAGTGAGGAAATGAGCCCCGTGCCGATAATAATCGGCATCGGGGGAGGAACTGAGGAACTGAGGAACTCCTGTCTGCCGACCCGTCTGCCGCCGGGCAGGCAGGCAGGGAGGAATTGATCGGGCTTCGCCCTTTTTGAGGAATTAAGGAGGGTTTGGAACCCTGCCAGCGTTGGAGATGGGGGTAGCAAGTGCCAATTTACCCAATGCTTGCAGGGACGGGGGACGTCGTTTAACCCACGTTTACTAAACCTCCAAAGGTTTAGTAAACGTCCCCGTTCCGGCAAGTGTTAAGTCGAGCCTGGCGAGACGTCACTTGCCGTACAAAGGAGAGTTTGCAAGTGCCGCTTTGCTCAACACTTGCAAGGACGGATTTGGCAGAATATGGCCCATGGGCAAAAACCTCTTAAAAACCTCACAAAAACCTTCAATAAAAACCCTAATCAAATCCTTCGTGCATCCATTTTAAGCAGTACGGCGATCATGACGGTGAAGATGAGCAGGGAGGAGCCGCCTTTGCTGAGGAAGGGGAGCGGGATGCCGATGGTGGGCACCAGCCCCATGGTCATTCCGATGTTGACGAAGAAATGGACAAAGAGAATGCTGGCCACGCCGTAGGCGTACAGGCGGGCGAAGTCAGATCGTTGGCGCTCACCGATGATGAGGATGCGGCCCAGCAGGAGGATGTACAGGGTGATGACGACCATAACGCCGAGGAAGCCTTGCTCCTCACCGATGGCGCAAAAGATAAAGTCGGTAATCTGTTCCGGAACGAAGTTTCCTTGCGTGAGGTTTCCTTTGAGGTAGCCTTTGCCGACGAGTCCCCCGGAGCCGATGGCCATTTTTGAGTGGTTGAGGTTGTAGGCGGCACCCTGGGGGTCGGCCTCGTTGGGTTTCAGCCACACGAGGATGCGTTCCTGCTGGTGGGGTGCAAAGACATTGTTGAAGGCGAAATTTGCGAAGAAAGCAACCGAACTGCCAATGATGAATGACAGGAATACCAGCACCGCCATGTCTCTTTGTTTTCCCGCCCAGTGGTACAGGAAAAAGCCGAGCAATGCCACTCCGGCCCCAATGGAGGTGTAGCGGCCATAGCCCAATTTGAATCCGTAAAAAGCAGCGATACACAAGGCGATGAGTGCCAGTGTCCACCACCGGTGCCGGTTGGGCATGTTCCGGAAATAAACTGCCAGGCCGGCAAGTGCAATGATGGTGACCACGACCAACGGAGGATTGACCAGACCGGCAACCAGGATGGCTCCGAGAAGAAACCCGGCAACGAACACCCATCCCGGAAAGCCCTCCCGGTACAGCACGATGAAAAAGCCGAGGAATACCAGGCTGGACCCCGTGTCGGGCTGAAGCAGAATGAGGAGCAACGGAGCCAGGAAAAATGCAATGGCATAAAGGCGGTGTTTCAAGGACTTGAGGCCCCTGGAGTAGTTGCCCAGGTAAGACGAAAGCGCCAGGGCGGTGCCGAATTTTGCGAACTCAGAAGGTTGAAAAGTCACACCCCCGCCGAAATCAAACCAGGAAGTGGCTCCTTTGATGGTTTTGCCGAAGATGAGCACCAGCACCAGCAACACCAGGCTGGCGGTGTAAATGATGTTGGCAAAGTTTCGCCAGAAAACGGCGTCCAGGGACCAGGTAATGAAGAACCCGGCCATCGAGATGCCCACCCAGATCAGTTGCTTTCCGGCGCTGGTTTCCAGAAAGTCGAGGAAATTATCCGGATAGCCTGATTTGTATCCAACCGTGTAGATCATGGCCCAGCCAATGGCCACCAGGGCCAGGTAGAGCGAGAAGGTCATCCAATCTATTCCGCGGTCTCTTACAGTCATCAATGATGGGTTAATCAATGTACTCCACAATGCGCATAAAGCGGACACCCAGGGTCATCTCAAAGGTGAGATTCCGGATGAGCCGCTCGCCCAGGGCCCGGGTTTGCCCGGTGTAGGGGTCGTACACATTGGGGATCTGGGGCTGTTTGTATTGGTAAGAAAAGTCCGGGTTGACGGTGAATTCCAGCATGGCCCCGACGAGGTCGCTGAAAGGAAATTCAAAACCCCCTCCGATGGTGACGCCGTAATTCCATTTTCTGACGAAAAACTCATCGGGAAAAAAGAGGCTGTTGTTCAGTTCATTCAGTTCCCGGTATTTGTCCAGGTTGGTGCTCAGGGTGTAGTCTCCCCTTATTCCGAAGAGGTAGTACATTTTGTTGCGGGCTCCGAAATCGTATTTGCGTTTGGCGCCCAGGGTGAGGGACACGTTGTGGAAGATGAACTGTTGGGCAGGGGGGCGGTAAAACTGCCCGTTGATGGGGCTGAAGAAATTCCGGTTTCTGATGGCGCTGCCTTTGAGGTGGTAGCCGGCCTGGGCAAAAACTGAGAAGAGGTCTTCTTCGTCTGCCGTTTCAATGAAGGCAATGGCGTGGTATTTAATGAGCGGATCTTGCTGAAAGCCGTTCCATTTTTGCACACCCAGGGTAGGGCCTCCTTTGATTCCGAAAGCAGAGTTTTGAGCGGACAGGGTCGTTGCCGCCAGGGCGGCGAAGCAAAGCAGAAGAAAGTGTTTTTTCATTTCAAATGACGGTTGTCGGTAAATCAGAATTGCAAATATCTGATTTCACAGGCCCAATTCCCAGCCGAATGTACCGGCGCTTATTTGATCCGCAAAACCTGGCCGATATTGATGGTGGTGCCGCTGATATTGTTCAATTTCTGAATGGCCTCAACGGTGGTGCCGAAGCGCTTGGAAATACCGTAGAGGGTGTCGCCTTTCACAACGGTGTAATAGACGGGCTGTGCGGCGGGTTCGGTGGTGTTGTTGCCCCCGGTGTTGTTGCCGGGCTGGCCGGGTTCGACGGTGTTGCCGGGCTGGGGTTGGGGGGGATTTGGTGCAGGCACCTCCACCTCATCCAGGTACTCATCGTCCAGGTTGGGGATGGTGCCGGAAGGTTTGGGCTCATTCTGCAATCTTGGGCGGGTTCCCTTTTTGATTTTCCATCCGGAAAGTTTGATCCGTTCGCCGGCCTGCGGTTCGCTTCCTTCGGGCATGCGGTTGCGGCTGTAGAGCTTGCGGAGCTTTACCCCGTACATTTGGGAGATGTCGAACATGGTTTGCCCTTCCTGCACATAGTGCCACTTTTGGTGTCCGCGGTATGCGCAGCGTTTGGGCTGAATGAAAACCCGGTATCCATCGGGCAGAACGGCGGTTTCTTCGGGCAGTTGTTCGTTGTATTTTTTCAGGCGTTTCATCTTCACCCCACTGGCAAGGGATATTTGCTGGGGGGTGATATTGTTCTTCGCAAAAACAACTTTCGCATCATTGACGAGGCGGAGTTCCAGCCCCGCAATCATGTCATCCGGTTTGATCTCGTCCTCGAAACGGTCGAGTGCCATTTGGTCAAAGCGAAAGAGTTCGTACGTTTCAATCAGCTGAATCAGCTTTTTGTCGTAATTGGCTGCTGTGGCATAGCCGGCCCTTTTCAGTCCCCGGGCCCACCGTTTGTAGTCGTCGGAATTCAAGCGGAAAAGAAAGCCGTAGCGATTTGCCTTGTTGGGGTCTCTGAGGAATTCGGAATGAGCGATGTAGGAGTCCTCTGCATTCTTGTACTTTCGGAAGCAGGATTTTTTCAGGTTCCCAAACTCGTCGTAGTCGTCGTCTTTTTTGTAGTATTTCCTGCCTGACCAGCCGTTGTGGCATTTGATGCCGAAATGGTTGTGGGCCCTGCGGGCCAATTCGCTTTTGCCGGCGTTGGATTCCAGCAGGGCCTGTGCCAGTTTGATGCTGGCCGGAATGCCGGTTCGCTCCATTTCTTTGATGGCTATCTTCTTGTATTTCTCAATGTAATTGTAGTAATCACTGCTTTGGGCTGTGGCTGAAGCGCAGACGATGGAAAGCAGTAGTAAGAGCAGTGCAGAACGGTTCATAGCTGACTTGTTTTGGACTCAACGCCGTGTCAAACTGTTTGATTGCAGCTACAATGCTAAGGAAAGTTCAACAAAGACAAGCTCCCGGGTTTGTGTGGAGAGGGCATTGGGGCAGCCTGGGGCAACGCTTATCGTCAGAATAAAAAACACATAGTAATTCTTTCATTTTCAGGGCAGTTCGTAAGTGCAAGTCCTGAGTTTCAAAAGATGTACACAAAAGAATATAATCATATTAGTTAATTCAGCTATCTTTACAGCTCCAAAATTTTGCCGGCTGACATCTTTTGCTTTACCTTAGCCAATCACCAAAACTTTCACACACCTACCTCGATATCGCGTTATGAACCGTACACGAAGAAGGCGTTACATTTTCATTGATTACCAGACGCTGACACTTGTAAAAGTGAAAAAGTTGTTGAAAGTAGCCACCAGGTTGTTCGTCTTCGTGGATACCGCACAAAACGACAAAATCCCTTTGAGCTTCGTCAAAAAAGTTCAACCCTTTGGCAAAGATCTCAAGTGGATTCTGGTTTCCAACGAGTTCGATGATTCCGGTCTGAATTTCCAGATGGCATTTGTCATGGGGCAGCTTCACCACAAAGTGGGTTTGGACGTGGAGTTTCTCATCGTTTCTGATGAGCCTGAATTTGACACCCTCGTCGGGTTCATCAATGCCTCGAGGAGGAAATGCCGCAGGGTGACCCGCTATCCCGATGACCCTTTTTACAGCCGCGACAAATTGGAGCAGGATCAGGCAGAGCATTTTGAAGACCCCGGAGAAGCATTTAACAGCCTGCTCTACCTCAACAACGACAGTGGAGAACTGAGCGATGTTTTGGTGGATGATGAGATTATCGAGAAAACGGCGGCTGATACCATCAACAGAATGATCGTTGAAGACCGGCGCCCAAAGGAGATCGCCGAATTGAAAGAGTTCATCCTGCTCAATAACCAGGAGGTGGGAATTCATCAAACTGTGGACCGGATCATTCAAAAAATGAAGGACAAACAGGAGATTGAGATCTCAAAAGGACAGGTTATTTATAATTTTTGATTTTTAGATCAGAACTTAGCGGCCGTAACCCGATCCTGAACAAACAACTATTGAGAACTATGGATGCTGAGATTGAATTGATCATGAACGAGGCCAAAGGTTCAATGGACAAAGCCATTGATCACCTGGTACACGAACTCACCAAAGTCAGAACGGGAAAAGCATCGCCCGCAGTCCTGGAAAATATCTCCGTTGAATATTACGGTTCCCAAACGCCGCTTAACCAGGTGGCCAACATTTCCGCTTCTGATTCACGGACCCTCTCCATTCAACCCTGGGAAAAAAACATGCTCCCGGTCATCGAGAAAGCCATTTTCGAAGCCAACCTCGGCGTAACACCCATGAACGACGGGGAAGTGGTCAGGCTGAGCTTTCCACTCCTGACCGAAGAGCGCAGAAAGGAACTCGCCAAACAGGCCAAACACTTTGGCGAAGAAGCCAAGATCAGTGTGCGAAATGCCCGCCACAAAGCCCTCGATGCCATCAGGAAAGCCGTCAAGGACGGTTATCCGGAAGACTTCGGCAAACGCCGCGAACAGGAGATTCAGGACATGGTGACTGAATACTCAAAAAAGATAGACCACTTGGTGGAAGTCAAGGAAGCTGACATCATGACCGTTTGATATTATTTCCGGACAAAAGATTTTGCAACGCCCCGTGGACCACGCCCCGGGGCGTTTGCTGTTTTGGGAAATTTCTATCTTGCCCTTTTCATTCATTTTCCAAATGTCAATCATGAAACCACTTCTCCTGCTCATCGCTTTCGCAATGTTGTCATCATGCGGTGAATCACCCGCAACAAATGCGGACCAAACTGACCTTGCCAAAGACAACGTGCCCGCACCGGAAGAAACAGCTGAAGACTGGACCTTGCTGTTCGATGGAAAATCCATGGACAACTGGCGTGGATACAACCGGCCCGACCTTCCCAAAAATGGCTGGGTCGTCGAAAACGGTGAAATGGTCATCCTGGCAACACCCGACCCGAAACCGGAAGACTTCGGCGGTGACATCATTACCAAAGAGAAATTCGGCAATTTCGAGTTGGTCTTTGATTTCAAAATATCAGCAATGGCCAACAGCGGTGTCTTCTATTTTGTGAAAGAAGACAGCACCCTGCCCATGTGGGCCAATGCGCCGGAATACCAGATACTGGACCACGAGGCCTATGCTAAAACCCACCCGGATTTTGACCTCACAACGCATTGCACCTGCGACAATTACGACCTTCAGGCCGCTCCCGATTTTTACCTCAAACCACTGAGCGAATGGAATCACGGGCGCATCGTTCACAAAAATGGTCATGTAGAGCACTGGCTCAACGGCAACAAGTGCATTGAATACCAGGTGGGGTCTGAAGCGTGGAAGGCCCGGGTGAAAGCCTCCAAGTTTGCGGAATATCAGGATTACGGCAAAACCACTCCCGGGCACATAGGCCTGCAGGATCACCAGCACGAGGTCAGGTTCAAAAACATCAAAATCAGACCGCTCTAACCCTCTTGGTCAATGAAGAGAAAGATACGAATGGGAATGGTTGGTGGGGGCCGGGGGGCCTTCATTGGGGCTGTGCACCGAATGGCCGCCGCACTGGATGGAGAAATTGAATTGGTATGCGGAGCATTCAGTTCTGACCCTGAACGCTCAAAGCTTTCCGGTGCCGATCTGGGTTTGCCGCCTGAACGGGTGTATGGCAACTACAAACAGATGATGGAAAAGGAAAGCAAGCTGCCCGAAGACGCACGCATGGACTTTGTCTCCATCGTAACCCCCAACCACGTCCACTTCCGGCCGGCTGTCATGGCCCTGGAAAACGGCTTTCACGTGGTGTGCGACAAACCGCTCTGTTTCAACATGGAAGAGGCTCTGCACCTGGAAACCCTGGTCAAACGTTCCGGACTCCTGTTTGCACTGACCCACAACTACACCGGCTATCCCATGGTGAAACAAGCCCGTGCCATGGTGCGCAATGGCGACATCGGTGAGATCCGCAAGGTGGTGGTTGAATATCCACAGGGGTGGCTCTCCACCAAAGTGGAAGATACCGGCAGCAAACAAGCCTCCTGGCGGACAGACCCCGCACGGTCGGGAGCAGCAGGCGCCATGGGCGACATCGGAACCCATGCCGAAAACCTGGCAGAATACATCACCGGTTTGCAGATCACTGAAATGTGTGCGGACCTGAGCTCCTTCGTGGAAGGCCGCTTGCTGGACGACGACGGCAACGTCTTGCTCCGCTTCGACAACGGAGCCAAAGGCATACTGCATGCCAGCCAGATTTGCGCCGGTGAGGAGAACAACCTCAACATCCGCATTTACGGAACCAAAGCCGGCCTGCAATGGCTCCAGATGGAACCCAACTCGCTGTATGTAAAGTGGCTGGACAAACCCATGGAGGTGCTGCGCACCGGCGGCAGCAACCTGTACCCCGAAGCCACGGCTCACACCAGGATACCAGCCGGACATCCCGAGGGCTACCTCGAAGCTTTCGCCAATATCTACCGCAACTTTGCCATCTGCCTTCGGGCAAGGCTGGAAGGGAAAGAACCCGATCCGTTGTACCTGGATTTTCCGACCGTGTCAGACGGCGTGCGGGGCATGCGCTTCATTGAACGGGTCGTGTATGCCGGAAGCAGCAAAGAAAAATGGGTCAGGTTTTAGCATTCACCCCCGTTGCCCGAAGGGCGAAGAAAATGAATAAAACATGAGCAAATCACAAAAAATAGAAGCCGGATCGGCCCCAAAACCCGTGGGTTTGTATCCGCATGCACGCAGGGTGGGTAACCTGCTCTTCCTCTCGGGAATTGGCCCCCGCGACCCGGAAACGAATGAAGTGCCGGGCCTGAAAAGAAGCGCCTCCGGCAATTTCATCGAATTCGACTTCGAGGCACAGTGCCATTCGGTTTTTCAAAACGTAAGGCGGGTGCTGGAAGACGCCGGCGCCACCTGGGATTCACTGGTGGACGTGACGGTTTTCCTGGTCAACATGGAACGGGATTTTCACACCTACAACCGAATCTATGCCGAGTATTTCAAAGACAACCAACCCTGCCGCACCACAGTGGGGATCAGCGCCCTGCCTACGCCCATCGCCATCGAGCTGAAGTGCATTGCAGTGGTGTAGGGTTTAGGGTTTAGGGTTTAGGGTGTAGGGTTTGGAAGCGCTAGCTCCCATTCCTGATTAGGGAGTAGGGAGTAGAGAGTAGAGAGGGTTAGCACTTTCATCCCTTCCCCGATGCCGGTACCGAAAGCTTTCGGTATCGGCACGGGGCATCCCTCATCCCTCATCCCTCATCCCTCATCCCTCATTCCTCATCCCTCACTCCTCACTCCTCATCCCTCTCCCGACGAATGTCGGGATCATCCCTCATTCCTCCTCCGATCCCTTTACTTTTGCCGGCCAATGCAAACAGAGAACCCGATGAGTCCGAAATACCATTCACTGCAGGCCGTTCAGGAAGCCATTGCCGCCAGGCAGACCAACTGCTCCATTCTGGTGGAGCACTACCTCGGAAACATTGCCGCCAGCGGGCACCTGAATGCCTGGGTGGAGGTCTTTTCTGAAGAGGCCATCGCCCGGGCGAGGGAACTTGATGAAAAGTACCGGACCGACCCTGCGGCTGTCGGCAAACTCTTCGGATTGGTGGTCTCCATCAAAGACGTGATCTGTTACGAGGGGCACAGGATCAGTGCGGCGTCCAAAATGCTGGGGGGCTTTGAATCGCTGTACTCTGCCACGGTGGTGGAGCGCTTGCTGGCCGAAGATGCCATCATCATCGGCCGGGTGAATTGCGATGAATTTGCCATGGGCAGCACCACCGAAAACTCTGCCCACGGCCCCACCCTCAATGCCGCTGACCCCGAACGGGTGCCGGGGGGCAGCTCCGGTGGATCGGCAGTGGCGGTGCAGACCGACACTTGCCTCATCTCCATCGGCAGCGACACGGGGGGCTCCGTGCGCCAGCCGGCTGCCTTTTGCGGGGTCATGGGTTTCAAGCCCACCTACGGCCGCATCTCCCGCCACGGGCTCATCGCCTATGCTTCCAGCTTCGATCAGATCGGAATTTTGGGGCGAAGCCCCGAAGATATTGCCAGGGTGCTCAGCGTGGTGGCGGGCCCGGACGAATACGATGCCACCGCCCTGCCACACCCGCCACCGGTTTTTTCTTTTTCGTCGCAATGGGAGGGCAAGCCTGATCCCAGGAAGATCGCCTTTATCGAAGAAACGCTCACACACCCGGGCCTCGACCCTGCCATCCGGCAAATAACCGAGGACTACCTGAAGGGGCTGGAGGAGCTGGGTCATCAACTCGTACCGGTTCATTTCGACTACCTCGACTTTCTCATCCCGGCCTACTACGTACTCACCACCGCCGAGGCCAGCACCAACCTCAGCCGCTACGACGGCGTGCGCTACGGCCACCGCAGCGAGCAGGCAGGAAATGTTGAAGAGGTGTTCAAGCTTTCCCGCACCGAAGGTTTCGGCAGGGAGGTGAAGCGCCGCATCATGCTGGGCACTTTTGTGCTGAGCGCCGGCTTTTACGACGCCTACTACGCCAAAGCCCAGAAGGCCCGCCGCCTCATTGCGCAGCGAGTGGAAGAAATCCTGAACGACTGCGACCTGCTGGCCATGCCGGCCACCCCCGAAACCGCTCCGAAATTGGGTGAGCTCAGCTCTGACCCCGTCAAAATGTACCTCTCGGATATCTACACCGTGCTGGCCAACCTCTGTGGCCTGCCGGCCATCGCCTTCCCCATCGGCACCCACCCGGAGGGGCTGCCCGTGGGCATTCAGCTCATGGCCGGCAAAGGGAAGGATGCAGCGTTGCTGGAGGCGGTTGAGGATTTGAGGAAGTGAGGATGCGAGGAATCGAGGATTTGAAGAATTGAGGAACTGATCCCGACATTCGTCGGGAGAGGAATTGAAGAATCGAAGAACTGAAGAACCGAGAATTCCTCCGAAACAAACATCGAAGCCCTTTCATCCCTCATCCCTTATTCCTCATTCCTGAATCAACTCTGCCAGTTCCATCCAGCGGAGTTCTTTTTTTTCGAGGTTGGTTTCTACTTCTTTGAGTTCGTTGGAGAGTTGTTGGATTTTTTCCAGGCCGAGGTCGGTTTGGGTGAAAGCCTCGTGGAGTTCGGTTTTGCGTTTTTCCAGTTCGGCGATTTCCCGTTCCAGTTTTTTCAGCTCGTTTTTCTGTTGTTTGGTGAGGCCGGTGCCGGTTCTGACCTCTTGTTTGGGCGATTTGGCAGTGTTTGCGTTGGTTTTTTCCCGTTGTATTTTTTCCTGTTCCTGCACCCATTTGCGGTACTCCATGTATCGGCCGTTGAAGTCTTTGACCTTGCCGTTGCCCTGGAAGACGAAGAGGTGGTCGCACAATTTGTCCAGCAGAAAGCGGTCGTGGCTGACCACCACCAGGCAGCCGGGGTATTCCAGCAGCCATTCTTCCAATACGTTGAGGGTGATGACGTCGAGGTCGTTGGTGGGCTCATCCAGGATGAGGAAATTGGGGTTTTGCATGAGGATGCTCAGTAGGTAGAGCCGGCGGCGCTCCCCGCCGCTGAGTTGTGAGACGTAAACCTGCTGTTGCTCACGGGAGAAGAGGAAGCGTTCGAGCAGTTGGGCGGCGGTCAGTTTGCGGCCTTTGTCCAGGGGGATGTATTCGGCGATGTCCCGGATGAAATCAATGACCCTTTTGTCCTGGTTTTCCATCACCTGCAGGCCATCCTGGGTGTAATAGCCGAAGACCACTGTTTCGCCGGTGACGATTTTGCCACGATCGGGCTTTTCCTCGCCAGTCAGCAGGCGGAGGAAGGTGGTTTTGCCGGCGCCGTTTTTTCCGACGATGCCGACCCGCTCACCTTTTTTGAATTTGTAATGGAAATCCTCGATGATCTTCAGATCGCCGTAAGCTTTGCTGATGTATTGCAGCTCCAGGATCTTGCTGCCGAGGCGTTGGCCCTGGATTTCTATCTTCAGTTCGTCGGTGTCGGGCTTTTGGGAGGCTTTGTCTTCAATTTCGAAGAAGCGATCTATGCGGGCCTGGGCCTTGGTGGTGCGGGCCTGTGGGGATCGCCGCATCCAGTCGAGTTCTTTCCGGTAGAGTTTTTTGGTTTTGTCCAGCACGGCGGCCTCGTTTTCCTGGCGCATGGCTTTTTTCACCAGGAAATCGGCGTAGCCCCCGGTGTACTTGTACACTGTGCCCCGGTCCAGTTCGTAGATGGTGTTGCAGATGCGCTCCATGAAGTAGCGGTCGTGGGTTACCATGAAGAGGGTCAGGTTGGGGCACTTGAGGTATTCCTCCAGCCATTCGATCATGTCCAGGTCGAGGTGGTTGGTGGGCTCGTCCAGGATGAGGAATTCGTTCTGATAGCTATCGGAATCGATGAGCAGTTTGGCCAGGGCCAGGCGTTTTTGCTGACCACCGGAGAGGGTGGCGACGGATTGCTCCAGGTCTGTCAGGTTCAGTTTGAAGAGGATTTCCTTGATGCGGGCTTCGAAGTCCCAGGCTTTGAGGTCGTCCATTTTTGCCAGGGCATTTTGCATGGCCTCTTCCCGGTCGGGATGGAGCAGAGCCAGTTCGTATTCCCGGATGGCCCGGATGGTGGGGTTGTCGCTGTCGAAAGCAGCTTCCAGCACGTTGTGGCCGGGGTATAATTCCGGCTCTTGTGGCAGGTATCCCACCCTTATTTCGCTTCGCAACATGACCTTGCTGGTATCCCCGTCGCTGGGTTCTTCACCGGCAATCACTTTGAGCAAGGTGGTTTTACCGGAGCCGTTCTTCGCAATGAGGGCGGCCTTCTCCCCTTTGTTAATCCGGAGATTCACGTTCTTGAACAACACTTTGTCCCCATAACTGCGGGCTACGTTTTCAAGTGTCAGGTAATTCATTGCGAAGCGAAGTGTTTCATTTCCCGTTTGGCCGGCAAGATTAAGGCAATTGTTTGAGAGCTCTGCAAATGTTGCTTTTCCGAAGAAAAGCAGGTTTTTGTGAGGTTTTTTAATGGTTTTTTTTTCCGAGCTTCTCTCGGGATTGTGATACGTCGTTGATTGTAATCCCCCGAAAGCTTTCGGGGTTGAACATTCAATTATTTGTCAACTTTCCATCCCGATCCCGAAAGCATTCGGGAGCCTCGGGATTGGAAATACCACTTTTTGCAGTGGACTCCTACCTCACTTCCTCAGTTCCTCAGTTCCCCGTCTGGCCTGGCGCCAGCCTGTCCGGCGGCCAGACGGGCCGGACAGGCTCAGTTCCTCAGTTCCTCAGTTCCTCAATTCCTCAATTCCTCACTTCCTCACTTCCTCACAAAGGGCAGTTGGGCGGCTGTTTCCGGGTGTTTTTGCAAGAAAGCCCGGAGCATGGAATCGTCGAGGAGGAAACTGATTCGGGAGCCAAAACGGCCTTTGCCTTTGAGCTGGATGCGTACCAGGTGGAAGAATCCGATGTCGCGTTCAACGATGTTTTCAATGTCCGTGAAAGGGTAGCGGTAGGTCTTGAAGTAGTTGCTTACGAAGAGGTGTTTTTCGTCCAGGTCAACGCGCAGCAATTGCATGAGGGTGAAGTACAGGCCGGCCGTTCCGGCGAGAAAAAAAACGGTCATACCGAGTTTGAAGGGCATGGCCGGGATGTTGCCGAAGTAGGGTGTGTTCACCATCCAAAGGCCGATGGTGAGGGCCCCGAAGAACACCATCCAGAAGGTGGGCAGGAAGATTTTCAGAAACAAGGTCCAGTTGCTGGATATCCTGTGCATGTCTTGGTTTTTACCGAAGGAAGAAAGCTGTCAAACCAGGCCCTGGTGCTCACCGGTGAAAGCCAGCACTGCCGTTGTGATGACGAACACCCAGATGGCCACATACAGCCAGGCAAAGGGTTTGCGGCGTTGCACCATATCAGGGAACAGGATTGGCTTGCCGGCAAATTTACCACGTGGTTTTGACGGAAAGAAAAAGGTCTTGTAGGTTTCGATGCTGGCCACGGTGAAGCCAATGGAGCACATGGCGATGACCACCCAGTTGTCGGTCAGGTTGCCGGCCACCCAGGCGTAGAAATAAGCAATGCCGGGGCTGCGGAAAAACTTGAAGGTTTCAAAACCCTCGATGGGAGCGTCTTTCCAGGCACCGCCGAATGCCGACACCCAGCCACCCACACTCAACAGCAACAGAACGAGGTAGGGGTTGATGCTCACATCACCGGCCTTCCAGGCTTGCCACAGGCTGATGATGCCCCAGCCCACCAGTATGATGCCACCCACATAAGCTAGCGCTGCCAGGTAGCGGGCCCGGCGGCTCTCCACCACCCGGCCCATCACGTGCAGTTGCATGGGGATGAAGTATTTTGACTGGTCTTCAGAACGCAGGAAGGTCTTCCACACTTCCAGGGTCAGGCGCTCGGCCATGTAGTTGGCTCCCCAGAGCAGAAAGATGCCGGCGGGTGTGCCCAGGTCCAGCCCCGTCAGCTTCCATACGATGGGGCCGAAGATGGCTCCGATGATGGCGCTGCGAACATATTTGCCCCACGAAAATCCCTCGTGCGGGCTGTCTTTGTACATACCCCAGGTGGAAGCGTGCAATCCGGATAGCAAACCGGTAATTACGGCGATGAGTGCGTGCATGACTCTAAGTGGTTGTTTATTAGTGGTTTCGCTTCGCAAAATGCCCGATGGCTTCCTCTCCCTTGCTACCGTTTTGCAAAAGCGGCGGCAAAGGTACTGCAAACTGCCGGCACTGGCAGGCATTCTGCGGGTGCTTTCGGTTCACCGGCCTTTGTCGCGGCGTGGCTTTTGGCGCTTTTTCGAAAAAATGCAGCGGGCCTATGCCTACCTTTGGCCAAAATGCCGACCACTATGAGCCGCCTGTACCCCTGCATCTTCATCTTCTTTTTCTTCGCTTCGCAACTCGCTTCGCAACCCCTCTACAGCCCGCTCGTCATTGCGACGATAGAAATCAATTTTGAGCAAAGCAACTGGGACGCCATCCTGGACAATTACTACGCCGCCGGCAACGGCGAGCGCCTGCTGGCCACCGTGGAGATCAACGGCGTCAGTTTCGACAGCGTGGGGGTGCGCTACCGGGGCGGAGGCACCTACCATCCCGACAACCCCAAGAACCCCCTCAACATCAAGCTGGACCATGTAAAAAACCAGGATTACGAAGGCATCGAAGTGCTCAAACTCTCCAACGGGGCCAAAGACCCCTCCTTTCTCAGGGAGGTATTGTCGCTGGAGGCCGCACGGCAATTCATGGAAGCCCCTCGTGCCAATTACGCCAGGGTGTTCGTCAACGGTGCTTACCACGGCCTGTACGCCAACGTGGAAAGCATCAACGCAAGCTTCTTTGAAAGAGCGCTCCAGCTCGATCCCGATGCCCCGCGCTTTGAATGCAACCCTTCGTATGATTTTGACGCCGTTCCGCAAAACCCGCCTTTTGGCTGCTCGGTGGGGCATGGGGCATCCCTGGAATACCTGGGGCCCGGCGTTGCCTGTTATTTCGATCATTACGAAATGCAGTCAAACACCGGCTGGGAAGCCCTCATCGCTGCCGCACAGACCCTTGCCAACAACCCCGCCGCCACCGACCAATACTTTGACCTCGACCGCATGCTGTGGTGGTCGGTGTTCAACAACCTGTTCGTGAACCTCGACAGCTATCTGGGAGCCGGCGCCCGCAATTACTACCTGGGCTCCACCGCTGACGGCCGTTTCGTGCCGGTACCGGATGACCTCAACGAGTCCTTCGCCAAATACCCCTGGGTGGATGTGGATGCCGCTGCCGGCGCCCAGCCCCCGCTCAGCTTTTTTCAGCAACTGAGTCCCTGGCAGGGAGAAGACGACCCGCAAAAGCCCTTGCTGCAGGCACTGCTGGGCCAGGCAACCTGGCGCCGGATGTACCTGGCCCACTACCGCACCATGGTGCAGGAACTGGTCTCCTCCGGCTGGCTGGAAAACAGGGCCGGTCAGTTGCAGGATTTCATTTCCGACGAGCTGCAAAGCGACCCCAACAACCTCTACAGTTTTCAGGATTTTGAAGACAACCTCACCACTGCGGTGGTGGACAGCTACGATGGCTACGATGCCTACGGCTTGCTGGAACTGATGGACGGGCGGGTGGCCTGGCTACAATCCCTGCCCGAATGGCAATACCAGCCCCCAACACTGAGCAACCCGGGCCACAGCCCGGCAGTGCCCGCCCCCGGAGAAAACGCCGTGTTCACGGTGGAACTGGACGAGGCCGCCGACGTCTGGCTGGGTTTCCGATCCAATGTCAAAGAGGTATTCAAATACTACCAGCTTTCCGACGACGGACTGCACGGCGACGGCGCTGCCGGTGACCTGGTTTACGGGGTGGTGCTGCCGGTGAACGCCGGTGGCGGGCAGTACTTTTTCTATGCCGAAAATGACCTGGCCGGACAATTCCTGCCGGAAAAGGCGGCCCATGTGTACTACTCCCTTTCAACGGCTGCCAACGTGGTGATCAATGAACTGATGGCCAGAAACAACAGCACCGTCGCCGACCAGGACGGCGAGTACGACGACTGGATAGAACTCTACAACAACAGCTCACAAACCATTGACCTCAGCGGCTGGCACCTGACCGATGACCCCCTGCTGCCCGCCAAATGGACCTTCCCAAATGGCGTGTTCCTCGACCCCGGCGCCTACCTCGTCGTCTGGGCTGACAACGATACCGGCCAGGCCGGCCTGCACGCTTCGTTCAAACTCTCTGCCGGCGGAGAGCAACTGCAACTGCTCAACCCCAACCTTCAGGTGGCCGACGAGGTGGTTTTCCCCCCCCTGGCCGAAGACATTGCATTCTCCCGTTGCCCCAACGGTACCGGCCCCTTCAGCACCAATGAGCCTTCCTTCGCCTCCGGCAACGATGCGGCCTGCGCAACCCCCACCCGGGAAGCCCCGCTGGAAATGCTGACCTATTACCCCAACCCAGCCGGCAGCCAGGTCATTTTTTCGACGAAAAACACACCAAACGGAGCGCTCCTGATCACCGACCTGACCGGACGACCCGTGGTCAGGGTTGCCCTGTCCGGATCAATTGCCCTGGATGTTTCGGGTTGGTATCCCGGCTTGTATTTGGTATTGTTCAATGGCAGGCCTGCCGGTAAGCTGGTGGTTGTGGAAAGTAAGTGACGGGCATTATTTGCGCCTGGAGTTGTTCGCCTGACAATTGGGATTGGTACCGGGAGCGTTTTTTGGTTATCTTCGCAAGCGAACTTTCAGGTGTGTGCATGATCAGCATTCTGACTTATCATTTATTTTGGCTGCTCCTGCATGCAACCCCACCGTAATTTTAAGCTGGGTGAGAAATCGCCTTTTTGTACAGAACCCGCAAAACGTTTGCAGTATGAAAAAGAAGTTGACACTTAAAGATTTTCGCAGCCAGGCCCTCGATCGCAATGAGGCCCTTAAAGCAAAAGGCGGCCGCAACTACATCCCTTCCACCAGTGGTTCATACGGCTACATCAACTGGGACGACGTGGACATCCGCAACGAAGGCTTCACTCCCCAGCCCACTGCCAGCTTCAGCTTGCTCAATACCAAATTGAAGTACGGCGGCTGATCAGCCTCGTTTGCGAAGCTCATTCTCAAACCTTTCTTTCACCACCTGAGAGAAGGGTTTTCCGCTCACCTTGCTTTCTATCCACGACACAATATCAAACAGCTGGAAAACGCTGTGGGCCGGCTGCGACCGCAAGTGCCCGAACTCTTCTTTCACGGCCTCAAACGAGGCGATCCGCTCTTTCTTCCTCAATGGCTTGTTCATGTCCCGGATGAAGGTCATCATCTTCCGCTCAAATTCCGACAAGCGGTTTTCCCGTGACAAGTACCGGTACGTGGAGCGCAGCAGGCTCTCCAACAGCAGGCTGTTTCCCAGCTCGTAGTGAATGATGAGGTTGAGGATGCGTGCCAGGCTCTGGAGGTCTTTGCGCTCTACACTGCCCGAAAGGCTGAGCCAGTCGTTGAGGGCATCCAGGGCTTTTTCGTATTCACCGCAGCCAAAATAAATGCAGAAGTATTGCAGGTAAAAGTTGCCTTTGCTGAACTGCGCCTGGTCAAATTTCTCTACTTCCCGCAGGTGCGCTTCCAGCGCCTTTTTCCCTTCGTCAAAATCTCCGCTGCTGATGCAAAGCCGGAACTTGTTCTGGTAATACTGGCGGTGGATTTTGGCCTCGTCGTCTTTGGTCAGGGGCTTCACGGCTTTCAGCTTTTTGAGGGTTTGTTCCACCTCCTCGTATCGTTGCAGCCGCCCGCAACTGATGATGTGGTTGTTGAGGGCGGAGATGTATTCCGATACATCCTCTTTGAGCAAGTGGGGGTGGCTTTCCATCAGTTCCACCAGTTGCTTGCTGGAGCGGTAAAAGGCCTCGAATTCCGACGCCGTAAAATGGTAGATGGAGTTGATCCGGTGGTACATCACCCGGGCTGAAAAAGACAAGGCCTGGGCTTCGTCCTGCATCAGGGGCTGTGCCATCAGTTTGCGCATTTGGGCCAGTTGTTCCGGGCTCCTCGACACCTCTTTCCGCACGTTGAGCAGCATGTTGAAAAACAGGTTCCGGTAAGCCACGAAATTACTCAGGCAGTTGGCCCAGTGAGCTTCTTCTTCAGAAATGCGGTTGAGTTCCCGGTCCAGCCAGGCGATGTCCGTTTGGGCATAGGCGATGCGTTTTTCCCATTCCAGTATTTCAATCAGGGAGGTAAAATGCTCGTATTCCGTGGCCACCTTTTTGGCTTTGTACAGCAGGTCTTTGCAATCGTCAAAAAAAGAGCGCCGGAACAGGGTTCTCACACCCAGCAGGTAGCCCTTCAGCCGGTAGTCAATGGAAGATTTTTCGTCGTAGCTCTCCAGGCTTTTCAGTACCAGTTGGTAGAGGTAGGCTTTCAGTTCCGAAAACTTGCGGCCCTCCACCTGCTCGTTTCCGTAAATCTCAAGCCGGAGTGCCTCGTCGTCAAATTCCTCCTGTGCGTAGATGGCATCGAAGAGCTGCACGTACTTGCTGTTGGAATCTTCCTTTCGGTTGATGTATATCTTGAAATAGCGCTTCTCCCCACTCGACAGCGACTTGATGAGTTTGTACAGTTTATCCGAAGGGGTCTTGGGCATGGGTCCTGTGTGAAATGTGCCGTTCCAAAACCTGACTTCAACTGCCTGTTTCCGCATCCAATTCCTTATTCTCACAGGTTCCGGAATTCAGCTATTTACTGTGTTTCAGGGCTTAAACTAATAAAACCTCCAATTCGCTGCCAGGAATTTGCATTGCGAAGCGAAATCAGAAACCTGACTTTTGGAGTAGGGAGTAGGGAGTAGGGAGTAGGGAGTAGGGAGTAGGGAGTAGGGAGTAGGGAGTAGGGAGTAGGGAGTAGGGAGTAGGGAGTAGGGAGTAGGGAGTAGGGAGTAGGGAGTAGGGAGTAGAGTGTAGGGAGTAGGGACCGTTACTCTGTTCAACTCTGTGGTTTTAAAGAGTAGAGAGTAGGGAGTAGAGACGTTGCACCGCAACGTCTGAACCTGCACCGCAACGTCTGATCCTACCCCCCTTCAACACTTCAACACTTCAACACTTCAACACTTCAACAAATCAACAAATCAACAATCTACAAAATGCTTTTGTCCAGAAAGGGCAGTTTGTTCGGGTAGTCGGTAGTGTAGTGGAGGCCCCGGCTTTCCTTTCGCATGGAGGCGGAGCGGGTCACCAGGTAGGCGATGGTGATGAGGTTTCGCAGTTCACAAAGTTGGGGAGACAGGGTGGTGTGTGTGTAAAGTTCCTCTGTTTCCCGGTAGAGGAGGTAGAGCCTGTCGGCGGCTCTTTTCAGACGGACATTGGAGCGAACGATGCCCACGTAATAGCTCATCAGGTCTTTCAGTTCTTTGAGGCTTTGCACGATGAGCACCAGTTCTTCGGGTTCGGTGGTACCCTGGGCATTCCAGTCCGGGATGTTTTTGTTGACGGGGGGCAGGCTGTCAATTTTCTTTTCCAGGTCCAGGAAAATGCGGTGTGCAAAAACCATGGCCTCGAGCAGTGAGTTGGAGGCCAGCCGGTTGGCGCCGTGCAGGCCGGTGCAGGTACACTCTCCGGCGGCATACAGGTTTTTGACAGAAGTGCGGCCCCACTCATCGGTGCGGATGCCCCCGCACATGTAGTGGCAGGCCGGTGTTACCGGGATCATGTCCTTCATCGGGTCAATGCCGATGGACAGGCACTTTTCGTAGATGTTCGGGAAGTGGGCCAGGAAGGCCTCTTTGTCCAGGTGCCGGCAATCCAGGCACATGTATTCGGCACCGAGTATCTTCATTTCCCGGTCTATGGCCCGGGCCACGATGTCTCTGGGTGCCAGGCTGCCCCGTTCGTCGTACTTCTTCATGAACTCCTGGCCGGAAGGGGTTTTCAGGATGGCGCCGAAGCCACGAACCGCTTCAGAAATAAGAAAGGAAGGATTTTCTCCCTGTGGGTTGTACAGCGCCGTAGGGTGAAACTGCACGAACTCCATGTTCTCGATGCGTCCTTTGGCCCGGTACATCATGGCGATGCCGTCGCCGGTGGCAATGACGGGGTTGGTGGTGTTGCGGTACACCTGGCCGGCGCCCCCGGTAGCCACCACGGTGCTTTTGGCCAGGAGGGTTTCTATCTCGCCGGTTTTTTTGTTGAGGGCATAAGCGCCGTAGCATTCAATTCCCGGAGTTACCCTGGTGATGGTGTAGCCCAGGTGGTGCTGCGTGATCAGGTCAATGGCGAAATAATGCTCCAGCACCTCCAGGTTGGGGGTGTGTTCCACCTGTGCCAGCAGGGTGCGCTGCAATTCCCAACCCGTGATGTCTTTGTAGTGCAGGATGCGGTTCACGCTGTGGCCGCCCTCGCGGCCCAGGTCGTATTTCTGGTTTTCTTTTTTGTCAAAACGGGCCCCCCATTCGATGATTTCCCGCACGCGCTCCGGCCCCTCGTGCACCACGATCTTTACAATGTCCTCCTTGCAAAGGCCGTCGCCGGCGATGAGGGTGTCCCTGATGTGCTTTTCGTAGCTGTCAACTTCGGGGTTCCACACGGCGGCCACACCCCCCTGGGCGTAGGCCGTGTTGCTCTCGGTGTCGGCGGTTTTGCTCAGGGCAATTATTTTCAAATCGGGCCTGGCATGGGCCATTTTCAGGGCGAAGGTGAGCCCGGCAATGCCGCTGCCCAAAACGAGAATGTCGCTTTCTTTCATCTTCAACAATTGAGCGTGAAAAGGAGACCCGCAGCCATTGCGGTGCCGCACAAAAGTAACGGGCTGCACCTTATTCCATCACCATTTTTCCCTTCGGGTAAATGACCCCCGGTTATCTTTGCCGCATGGCAGACCACCTGCAAAAATGGCGGATGATCCTTGGCCGGAAGGCCGACCCTGAAAATGAAATCTCACTGGGAGAGCAACTGGCCGGCATGGATGCCACCCTCGAGGCGCTTTACGACAGCGAGCGGCAGGGGGGGCTGGGAAGCTCTTCGCCCAACGTCAACCGCTGGCTGGGCGATATCCGGAAGTACTTTCCCCGGTCCGTTGTGCAGTTGATCCAAAAGGATGCCCTGGAGCGACTTGACCTTAAACGCATGCTGATGGAACCTGAACTGCTGTGCATGATGGAGCCGGATGTGTCGCTCGTGGCCACCCTCATTTCACTCAGCAAGGTGATGCCGGAGAAAACCAAAGAAACGGCCAGACAAGTGGTTCGCCAGGTGGTGGAAGACCTGCGCCGCCGGCTGGAAAACCCACTGAAGCAGGCCATTCGGGGCAGCCTCAACCGTGCCGACCGCAACCGCCGGCCCAAATTGCGGGAGATTGACTGGCACCGGACCATCAGGGCCAACCTGAAAAACTACCAGCCCAGCCTCAACACCATCATTCCGGAACAAATGTTCGGACATGGCCGCCGGCAGCATTCGCTGCGCCATGTTGTCCTGCTGGTGGATCAGAGCGGGTCCATGGCCGGTTCGGTGGTTTATGCCGGCATTTTCGGGGCCATTCTGGCTTCTTTGCCTTCGGTAAAAACCCATTTTGTGGCTTTTGACACCAGCGTGGCTGATCTCACCGACCAGCTTCACGATCCCGTTGAAATGCTCTTTGGCGTGCAGCTTGGCGGTGGCACCGATATCAATTCCGCCCTGGCCTACGCCGAAAGGCTGGTCACTGCTCCGGCCAAAACCTTCCTGGTGCTGATCAGCGATCTTTTCGAAGGTGGAAACCGCGATGAAATGTTGCGAAGAACCGCACAGTTGAAAGAGAGCGGAGTGCAGGTCGTTTCCCTGCTGGCCCTGGATGACGCCGGCGCTCCTGCCTACGACCACCAAATGGCTGCCCGGCTGGCAGGTATGGACATCCCCGCCTTTGCCTGCACACCCGACAAGTTTCCGGACCTGATGGAAGCTGCTTTCAAGGGCCAGCGCTTTGGCCGTTTTATCAGTCGTGATGGTTGAGAGGGGTTGAGAGGGCTATCCATTACCCACAAATCCGCCATTCAGGCTCGGTGGGTATTGCATGAGCGATCTGATCCTGAAGTTGCAGGTTAAATTCCTGAGGGCCAAAAGGCATTTCACTCCATCAAACATCTTGAAACCCCTTGCTTCAGCGAGGGGGTTCGAGGTTCTTCCCCCCGTCGCCTGTCTGCCGACGAGGCAGGAAACAGCGGGTTACAAGATGGCTGATGTTATTGGGGCCTTTTTCACAGGCAGGAACCGGGATGTATAAATGATTTTTTCACATTCAATGAAGCCGAGTTGCTGAGACACTTTAATGAACACCCTCTCGCCAACCACTCTCAACTCCTCTCAACCTCTCTGAACCTCTCTCAACAATTGATGGCACTTTCTGCAGATGACTCATGATGTCACTCAAGGAAACATTTTAGCAACCCCTGCCCCCTAAACTCTACACCTTCCACCCAATCAAAAGATCGTCTTAGGCAGGCGGAGGCTGTCGCGCAAATACAAATCGCCGTTGTCGTGTTGGGTCCAGTAAGGAGCTTTGACGGATTGTAACAGTATTCCTCTCGAAGTCAGTTTGCCATCGTCCTGTTCTTCCCAACTGAGAATGCGGTAGGGGAACTGCGGCTCGTAGCCGATGATGAGGGTTCGGTCCAGGTGCATGTATTCCACGATGAGGCGGTTCATGGCTTCCGATTGCTCCAGGCGAATGCGTGCCCGCCGGGGTTTGATGCGCTCGTGTTTGAGGCGGGTGAAAAAGGTTGCCGGAACCAGGTCCAGCTCACCGGCCCGGATGCTGGTGGGGTCAATTCGGATGCGGTTCCACAATTCGTCTTCCAGCAGGTCTCCACGGGTGGAGAAATCCCTGTCGCCTTCTGAGCCGAAATAAGACCTCAGTTGCACTTTGTACTTGCTCCCTTTGTAATTCATCTGCACGAACGATTGGCCGCACCAGTCCTGTGATGTGGTGGTGGCCTTCAGGCTGTGGGGCTGCTCTTCGAGGTCAACGGGTGTGAAAACCGATAGCATCATGGAGTAATCATAGATACCGGTTACAAAACGTTTTACAAAATTGAGCTTCATCACCGAGACCTTGTCTTCCCAGTCCTTTTCAGGATCGTCCAGTTTGACCTGCCGGGATTTGGAAAAATCCTCCGTGACGAAAACCATAACCGCTTTCCCGTTCCGCATTTCACCGTAGCGGGACTGCTCCACCTTGTAGGTGTTGAGTTCAGCTTCTCCGGCGTACCAGTAACCGGCAAACCTGGATTTTCCGTCATTTGAAGAAACAAGTACTTTTTGGCTGTCTTGCCGGGTAATTTGCTGGCAGGCAAAAGCGGTAACAATCAGGGATACAGCCAGCAAAAAGGCAGGTATGGGTGTAGCTTTCAGGCGGTTCATTTCAATCAGGTTTCAATAGTGTTGTCAAGGGCTGCTGAATATGACGCAAAAAGAACAATGAAGCTCCCCGGCTTTGTTCTGAGAATTTCTACTTTTGTGGTGGAATTGTCGGGGATAGATTTTGCGAATGGGATTTGGAGCGAGCAAGATAACTACTTTGCGGAAAACGGCCTGATATCCTCCTCACATTAAGGCGACGAAATTCAATATTCACCCACTTTCGGGGCCACAAATACCACCTTCGGGTTCTTTTATGAGCTATAGTGACATACTATTGAGCCAGGTGAAAGGCGCAGCGCATCCTTTGGCCGGCTCCCCAACTCCTTTTTCATCAAATACCATGGTTGAAGTCAAACTCTTTTCCGGAACCGGTTCTCTGTACCTGTCAGAGAAAATCGCTGATTATTACGGCCAGCCCCTTGGCGATGTAACGCTGAACCGCTTCAGCGATGGAGAAATGCAACCTGTGATCAACGAATCGGTCAGAGGTGCTTTTGTTTTCCTGATCCAGTCCACCTTTTCTCCTGCCGAAAACTTCATGGAGCTGTTGCTCATGATAGATGCTGCCAAGCGGGCCTCCTCGGGCTATATCACAGCGGTGATGCCCTATTTCGGCTATGCCCGCCAGGACCGCAAGGACAAGCCCCGGGTGCCCATTTCCGCCAAACTGGTGGCTGATCTGTTGCAGGCCGCCGGCGCCAACAGGGTGATGACCATGGACTTCCACGCCGACCAGATCCAGGGCTTTTTTGACATCCCCGTTGACCACCTGAAGAGCGAGGCCATTTACATACCCTACCTCGAACAGCAAAACCTCGAAAACGTCATTTTCGCCTCTCCGGATGTGGGCGGGGTCAAGCGGGCCAGGACTTACGCCAAATACTTCGGCCGTGAGCTCGTCATTTGCGACAAGTACCGCAAGAAAGCCAATGAGGTGGCTGGCATGACCGTCATCGGTGATGTCTCCGGCGCCGATGTAATCCTCGTTGACGACCTCGTTGACACCGCCGGCACGCTCTGCCGGGCCGCCGATATCATTCTGAAGAAAGGGGCCAAAAGCGTAAGGGCCATTTGCACGCACCCCGTGTTGAGCGGCAATGCCTACAAGAACATCGAATCTTCTTCGCTTCAGGAACTGATCGTTTGCGATACCATCCCGCTTCGGAAAACTTCAAAGAAGATCAAGGTGCTTTCAACGGCCAAACTGTTTGCCCGTGCCATCAGAAACACGCACGAGCACCGCTCGATTTCCGCCTTGTTTATTGAAGGTTAGGGTGTGACCACAGGTTTTGGAAAACCACAAAGGGCTGAGACCATTGAATTGGCTTCAGCCCTTTGTGTGTGCATTGTTAAGTGATTCCCGATCAACCTGCCTCCACGGCGTTGAACAGTTATTCTGAGGCCAGGACCCAACCAGGTTAAGCCTCTTCGAATCTCTTCAGAAAAGTGTCTATGGCCCCCACTGCCTGGCTCAGCCTTTCGTAGTTGATCTGGTAGTAAATGTATTTCCCTTCCCGGCGGGTATTCACAAGCCCGACCGTTCTGAGGATTCTAAGGTGTTGAGAGGTAATGGATTGCTCGAGTTTGAGGGTGTTGTAGATTTTGTTGACGTTGATCATTGAGTGCTGATCAATGAACCCGAGTATTTTCATTCGGAGTGGGTGTGCCAGAGCCCTTAGTATCTCGGCAGACTCCTGCAGTTTATCGTTGTCAATCGATAGTTTAGCCTTTCTCATAGAAGTTGTTTTAATAGAAGTTTGCAAAACCGCCTGAGCAAATATGCGGCAATTATTTATTTTTTCAAAAACAGTATAAAAAAATGCCGCAAACCCTCTGATTTGCAGCATTTTTTGTATGGTTCACACGATTTAGCCCGAACTGCCGGGGGGCGGTTCGGGCTTACTCTTTCAGTGCCTGCTTTCAACGTTTTGTAATGATTCTTGAATCACAGGATTATTTCTCGAATTGTGTGTGAAGCCGTTATCCAATAAATGCTGCCTTGGTCTGCTGTTCTGAAAGCCTGGCTTTCGTCACGCAGCCAGCTCTTCAATCAAGCCGGAGATCTGCTCAAGGCGATCTTTGTTGAGGGAGTAGTAGATGTACTTACCCTGACGCTGAGTGGACACCACTCCTGCACGGCGCAGAATAGCGAGGTGTTGCGAAGCTACGGATTGCTCGAGGCGGAGTTTCACATATATGTCGGTAACGGTCATGCTGCCGTTTTCTTCCAACAAGTTGATCATCCGCTGCCGCAATTTGTGGTTGATGGCCCTAAGAACCAGCACCGCTTTGCGTAACTCAGCGTAATCGAGTTGAATCTCTTGCTTTCCCTTCTTCAACACGATCGTCTCGTTCTTTTGCTTTCTCATACTTATGTTTTTAGACTGTGGTTAAAAAATTGCTTTCATTGAACATGAAACTCGCCTTTGATAGTCCCTTACAAATTAGCGAAATTTCGATACATGGTTAACCAAGAACTATACCAATCGAAAAAATAAGTTCTTTCCGCTATGCCTAAACCGGCTGAGTTCAAGGCGAAAATAGAAATAGGTTTTCAAAATAAAAAAAATGTTGAAAGTATTGGAATGTTTAATATGAAACCGGCTACTTCTGTGGTCATAGTGCCCGTTTCCGGGGAGTAGTGATGTTGGGCGGTTTGAGGTAGAAAGGAGCAAACAGTGCCAGGTTTTCGAAGGCCTGGTCTTCAAACTTGTGAAAGGCCAGGGCTACGAGGTGCTTTGCTGAGGCCGGAAGCGGGGCGAATTGAGCCCGGGGGTGCGCAATGACTTGTTGCGCTTTGGTGGCGCCGTTTCCGGAGAAAACCATCGTTTTGCCTTCCTCAAAATAGCTGGCAAAGACGCCTTCTGTCAGCACCAGGCTTTCCGCTTCCGTCAATGCGCTGTTATTCTCGTCGAAAACACGGCAATAGACCTCCATTCTGCGGGCATCGATCATGGGCACATACAAGGCCCCGGGAGTGGGCATTGCTTTTTGCGAAGCGAAGGCCAAAGACTGCAGGGTATCCACTGCAATGAGCGGGAGGTCAAAGGCATAGCAAATGCCCTTGGCCACAGAGGTGCCCACCCGGAGTGAGGAATACGAACCCGGACCACGGCTGACGGCAACGGCATTCAGGTCTTTTAGTGTTTTACCTGCCTTTCTCATGCATTCCCCGATGAACAGGGTCAGGTTTTTCGAATGATCGTTGTGGTGGCGGAATTGCTCTTCTTTGAAAGCCAGCAGTTGCCCACTCTCCGCAACGGCAACGGAGCAGACATCGGTAGCTGTTTCTATGTGAAGGATGCTGGCCATGTACTTTTCCAAATCAGCCGCGAAAGTAAAGTTTGTAAACCGAATCCAGGGCCATTACCTTTGCGGCCTGAAACAGCCTGAACGATGTCCATGACTCCGGCACGCCACAATTATTAGCCTTCCTTCAAGCTTTCCTGCTCCCGCAACCGGAGCACCTCCACCTTCATTTCAATGAACCGCTGACCGATGATTGATAAGTTAGAAGCCATACGCAACAACTTTCTGATGCTGGAAGAGCAACTGTCAGACCCTGCCGTCATTTCGGATCAAAGCCGGTACGCCAGACTGAACAAGGAGTACGCAAAGCTCAAAGAAATAGTGGATGCCTACCTGGCCTACAAAACGGTACTCGAAAACCTCGGACATGCACGGGAACTGGCCGCTGAAAAAGACCCGGAGATCAGGGAAATGGCCAAAGCCGAACAGGAAGAACTGGAGTCGGAAAAGGCAAAACTGGAAGCGCAACTCAAAATATTGTTGACCCCCAAAGACCCCGAAGACGAAAAAGACGTCATCTTCGAAATCAGGGCAGGAACCGGCGGCGATGAAGCGAGCCTCTTTGCCGGCGATCTGTTTCGCATGTACAGCCGCTACTTTGAAAAGCAGGGGTGGAACCTGGAAATCCTCTCTGAAAACCCCGGCTCGGTTGGCGGCTTCAAAGAGGTCTCCATGGAAGTGACCGGCACCGACGTTTACGGAAAGCTGAAGTACGAGTCGGGTGTACACCGGGTGCAGCGGGTGCCGGAGACCGAATCAAAAGGGCGGGTACACACCTCCGCTGCCACTGTGGCCGTGATGCCCAAAATGGAAATGGAAGACGTAAACATCAAACGCTCCGACCTGAAAATTGACACCTTCCGATCCAGCGGGGCCGGTGGCCAGCACGTAAACAAGACCGAATCGGGCGTGCGCCTCACCCACCTGCCTACCGGCGTGGTGGTGGAGTGTACCGAAGGCCGCTCACAGCACTCCAACAAGGAAATTGCCGAACAACGCCTGTACCAGAAGGTGTACGAAATGCAGAAAAACAAAATGGAATCGGAAGTGGCTGCCCAGCGCAAATCCCTCGTCGGTTCCGGCGACCGCTCCGAAAAGATCAGGACCTACAACTACCCCCAGAACCGCATCACAGACCACCGGATCGACCTCACACTATACAACCTGGACCAGGTCCTGGAAGGTGACCTCGACAAAATCATCGAGGCGCTGACCATTGCGGACAACGCAGAAAAAATGAAGGCTTCTGAATCTGCCTGATCAGGTCAGTCCATGGCGATTTTCAGCAGGTGCCCCAGCTCTTCAAAGCTGGATTGCCATTCCCTGTTGACATAAACCCATTCACCTCTCCTGTAGCCTTCCGTCAACTGGTAATACAGGTTTTGCGTTTTCCACAATTCCGGATGCACATTCAGCACATTCAGCGCCTCCATGATATTGATCACGGTGCTGAGGTGTTTCAGGCCGGTTTCACTGGCTGCCACTTTCTGAATTTCAGCGAAGATGCGTTCTCCTGCTGCCAGGCTCAGTGCCTCCGGGTTGGAGAGGCTGAGGCCCCAGCGCTCAAATTCTTCTGCCAGCCGGATCAGGGTCTTTACCTTCAGGTTTCCGTTCCGGAAAAACTCATACAGGTCCCTGTTGATGATGTATTGGGCAATGTTCTTCCAGCCTTCCGGAATGGGGATGTTGCTGTTTTTCATGCCCACCATCAGTTGGTAGTTGTCTTCGTAATAATCCCGGATGGCCGTTTCGACCGGCGGAAGATTGCGGGCCATGATCAGGTTCAGGAACTTCCGTTTTTCGTCTTTGAACAAGTGGCGGAAGGAGAATCGCTTCGTTCCGAAACTGTGGATGAGATCTATTGTATCACCGAGGCTGGAGCTCTTGAAAGCTTCTTCCATTTGTCGTTGCATTTCCACAAATTTTTCCAGGGGCATGTTGATTCCCACAGAGCCAAAGATGTTTTGTTGCCCGAGGTACAGCACGACAAAGCTGAATTTCTTGACAGACCAGGTGATGTCTGACACCAAAGAGGTTCTGCCAAAAACCAGGCGTTGAAAGCCCGCCTGCTTTCTGTCAAAGAAATCATTCTGAACTTCGAAATGCAGAAACTCATCTTCTTTCTCGTAGTCCTCAAAAACGCAGGATGCCGCAAAGTGCATACCCACCCTGGTCAGGTTCATTTCCGTCGGTAAAACGTTGATGCGGAAGCTCTCTGCGCCGTTTTTGTAAACATTGCCCGGAGCCCGTTCCAACCTCTTTTCAAACGCCGGGGTAAGGTCCTGTCCGGTTTCGGCGGCAGCATGCTTTATTGCCCGAAGGGCGTATTGCAACACCTGGTTGGTCTCGATGCCGGAAATCTCCGCAAAGAACCAGGCACAGGAAGTGTACATCAGCATGCAGTGGCGTTGCATTTCCAACATTCGGAGCACCGTCGTGGTTTCTTCTGCCGACAGTTTCCTGGCAGCATGCCTGTTGAGGAATTGCTTCACGTTGCCCTTGTCGCGGTTCAGAATGACCTGGATGTAATCGTTGCGGGCTGCCCGGATGTCTTTGAGCAGCGCTCCTGCTCTTTCTTCGAAAACAACCCGCAACTCATCCCGCAGCCAGTCCAGGGCATCGCGCAGGGGGCGGCGCCACTCCTGGGTCCAGCCGGGCTGGCCGCCGTCGGAGCAGCCGCAGTCGGAGCGCCAACGCTCCACGCCGTGCACACAGCTCCAGGACGAAGCCTCATGGATTTGCACTTCGTATTCCGGAGGGAAACGCTCCAGGTAAAACCCGTAGTTGATGATCTCTGCCTGATCGCCTTTGTCAATGAAATCGAGGCAATGGGCCAGTGCCATTTCACCAAATCGGTGGTGGTGGCCGTAGCTCTCCCCGTCGGTGGCGATGTGGGAGAGCTGGGGGGTGTCGTTTTCGTCAAAAACACTCAGCATGCGCCCGGCGAAAAACTCCCCCTTGTTGAGCAGGCCTTCGAAGGCCACGGCTTTGGCATTGCCGCCGTCGTAAAAAAACAGGTCGATGTATTTGCCCGAAGGGAGAAAACAGCGGTAGGGCCGGCGCGGGTCAATGTTTTCGCTGAGGGGCGTCCACGCCTCTTCGCCGATTTTCCGGAAGGCCCTGGCCTGGCGTGGTGCCAGGATGGTGAATTTGATGCCATGCTCCGCCAACACTTCCAGGGTGGGGGTGTCGGCAGCGGTTTCGGGCAGCCACATGCCTTCCGGGAGCCTCCCGAAGCGGTGCCTGAAATCGGCGATGCCCCACAGCACCTGCGATTCTTTGTCGAGGGCATCCGCCAGGGGCATGATCATGTGGTTGTAGGCTTGCGCCAGGGCATTGCCGTGCCCGCCGAATCGGAGTACACTGGCGGCATCGGCGTTGAGAATGGCCTGGTAGGTGCCGGGGTCCTTTTGCTCCAGCCAGTCCAGCAATGTAGGGCCAAAGTTGAAGCTGATGCAGGCGTAATTGTTGACGATTTTCCGGATTTCGTCTGCTTCGTTAAGTATGCGGGCGGCGGCGTTGGGGGCGTAGCATTCAAAATTGATCCGTTCGTTCCAGTCGTGAAAGGGGGCAGCACTCTCCTGAAGTTCAATCACCTCCAGCCAGGCGTTTTCACGCGGTGGCTGGTAAAAATGACCGTGGATACAGACGAATTTATTGGCAGACATGATTGGTGCTTTTTGCTCGGCGAAAGGCCAAATTCAACATTTTGCCGCAGGCGAAGAAACAGAGAAAACCAAATCCGTGCTAATGTGCCCGTTGCGTTAAAAGAACTTCTCCCCTGCCGGCACACCTCAATAGCCTGAATCGGGCCGTTGGCACATCATTGACGGCCATTTGTCGAAGCGGGCAACCTGACAGCGTTTTGGGTGGTCATTGTTCCTATCTTTGCCGACTTTCGTTAAGGAGAATACATCACAATTGTATCAGCCTGCTGAAAGGCTGTCATTTCCAACAAACCACTCAACCTCGATTGCATGAAGAAGTTGCTTTTTTTCGCTGCCGCAATAGCGCTGCTGGGCAGTTGCGCCCCAAAGGAATATTCCGCCATCATTCTGCCTGAGCCTGAACACCGGAACCTCGACACCCTGGTGGTCACAGCCCCCAAAACCGCCCCCGACACCCTTCCGGACATTGCCGAAGAGGATTACACCCTGCCGGTTTACAATCCCAGTGCCCGCCGCAGCAATGACCTGTTGCACACCCGGCTGGAACTCAGTTTCGACTGGGAAAAGGAGGAGGTCCTCGGCAAAGCCACCCTTACCCTGAAGCCTTATTTCTACGCCACCGACAAAGTGGTGCTGGACGCCAAAGGCTTTGATTTTCACGAAGTAAAACTGGTGGACACGGGCGAAGACCTGAAATACGATTACGACGGAAATCAAATCACCATCCACCTGAACCGGAGCTACAACCGGGACGAAAAGTACAAGCTGTTCATTGACTACACCGCTCATCCTTCGGAAACGGGGGGCAGTGCAGCCATCACTTCCGACAAAGGGCTTTTCTTCATCAATCCCAGAGGGGAAGACCCCGGCAAACCCCGGCAAATATGGACCCAGGGCGAAACGGAAAACAACTCACGGTGGTTCCCCACCATTGACAAACCCAACGAGCGCTGTACACAGGAAATGTACCTCACCGTTGACGACAACTTTGTGACCCTGTCCAACGGCCTTTTGATTTCTTCGAAGAAAAACCCCGACGGCACCCGCACCGATTACTGGCACATGGACCTGCCGCACGCACCATACCTGTTCATGGTGGCCGTTGGCGAATACGCTGTGGTGCACGACGAGTGGAAAGGAAAACCGGTGGATTACTATGTGGAGCCGGAATACGAGCCCTATGCACGGAAGATATTTCCCCATACGCCGGAAATGCTCTCTTTCTTTTCCGACATCCTCCACTATCCCTACCCCTGGCAAAAGTACGATCAGGTGGTGGTGAGGGACTATGTGTCCGGTGCCATGGAGAATACCACCGCAGTCATTTTCGGAGAGTTCATGCAGGGCACTGACCGGGAACTGGTTGACAATCTACAAAACGAAAAGGTGGTCGCTCACGAAATGTTCCACCACTGGTTTGGCGACCTGGTGACCTGCGAGAGCTGGGCCAACCTCACCCTCAACGAGGGCTTTGCCAATTACAGCGAGTACCTCTGGCTGGAGCACAAATACGGCAAAGACGAAGCTGATTTTCACCGCATTCAGGAGTTGCAGGGCTATTTGCAATCCTCCGAACAAGGCATCCACCCGCTGGTGCATTTTGGCTACGATGACAAAGAGGACATGTTCGATGCCCACAGCTACAACAAGGGCGGGCTGGTGCTGCACATGCTCCGCAATTACGTTGGCGACGAAGCCTTCTTTGCTTCGCTGAACAAATACCTGGTGGACAACGAATATTCTGATGTGGAAGGCCACGAACTGCGCCTGGCTTTTGAGGATGTGACCGGCGAGGACCTCAACTGGTTCTTCAACCTGTGGTTTTACAGCCAGGGCCATCCGGAACTGAAAGTGGATTACGATTACGACGACGAAAACAACGAGGTGATCCTTGAAGTGGCTCAGACCCAAAACCCGGATGAGATGCCACCTGTGTTCATCCTGCCGGTGGATGTGGATGTGTACGTCAACGGCGAGGTGCAGCGCCACCGCATTCTGATCAATGAACGCAGACAGGAGTTTCGCCTGCCTGCCGCTGCCGATCCCGAACTCATCGTTTTTGACGGCGACGGCATGCTGCTGGCCAAACTCGATGAAGCCAAAAGCGAGGAGGAATACATCAGCCAATTCGAACTGGCCCCCAATCTCGTGCACCGCCTGAAGGCCTTGCAGGAACTGCGTGATAGCGAAAACCCCAAAGCCCGGGCCCTGATCAAAAAAGCCCTCAACGATGATTTCTGGCTGATGCGCCTCTTCGCCACCAACCTGGTGGACCTCGACGACGAAACTGAAGCGCAAATCCTGAAAATGGCCACCGACGATCAACACTCAGTAGTGCGGGAAACCGCATTGGGCAAACTGGCCGAAAGCGGTGACAGCACTTACATCGGGACCATTAAGTCCGCCATCAGCAACGACCCCGCGCTCAGCGTGGTGTCGGCTGCACTGAAAGCGCTGCTGGAACTGGACAAAGCGGAAGCACTCAACGTTGCCGAAAAGCTGGAGTCTGAGAAAAGCGAGAGCATCATCCTGGCCCTGGCCGGCTTGTACGCCGATGCCGGCCGCACGGACAAACTGCCGTTTTTCGAAGAAAACCTCAACAAAGTGGGCGGCTTCAGCCAGTTCGGATTTATCGAAGATTACACCAACCTGGCAGCCCAGGCCGATCCCGGACAGATGGTCAAGGTGGCCACGCAATTAAAGGAAATAGCCATGAACGACAGCAAGCTGTTCTGGATGCGCTACGTTGCGACGAAAAGCATTAACGACCTGCACGCCGCATTGGCAGAGCAAAAGCAAGCTGCAACCACAGAGGAGGAGAAAATGAAAATCGCCACCGCCGATGAGCAACTCACCTCCATCATAGAAGTGGTAAAAGCCTGGGAGAAAGACGAGCGGGTACAACGCATGTATGCCGGCTTCCCCGACCCGCCCCTGAAACCCTAAAAAAAGCGGCCAAAACCAGAATGAAAAAAGGTTGTTGTCAAGCACAGCAACCTTTTTTTGGAGTAGGGAGTAGGGAGTAGGGAGTAGGGAGTAGGGAGTAGGGAGGCAACAACCTTCTCAAAAACCCAAGACAACCCCACCCAAAAAAACCTCCAGTCCCGAGCTTGCCTCGGGACAAAACCCTTCAAGAAACCGCAAGGAGAGTTCAGGAGCTGACTGAAAGTCAGCGCCTGATGGGGTCTCAAAAACCTCAATCCCGAGCTTGCCTCGGGACAAAAACCTCAATCCCGAGCTTGCCTCGGGACAAAAACCTCAAAAACCTCAAAAACCTCAAAAACCTCAAAAAACCCCAAAAAACCTGCTGGCGCCGGTCTCCCGACCGGTGCCTGTAAAAAACCTCAACCATGGTTTCAGAGCTTCCGGTTTTCAAAGGCAGGAACCCGCTCATCCCGGGTGCGGAATTTCTGGTGGACCCCTTCAAGTTCACCACCACCAGGGGCATGTCGCTGGGCAGTTTTTACCGCATTCCCTTTTTGTTCAGAAAAGTTTTCGTCACAACGGACCTGGAGGCCATTGCCCACGTTTTGCAACGCAAACAGAAGAACTACCGGAAAAGCTTTGCCTACCGGAACCTTCGCCTCGCCCTCGGCTACGGGCTGGTGACCAACGAAGGGGAATCCTGGTTTCATCAGCGCAGGTTGATACAACCGGGTTTTCACAAGGCAAAGCTGGAAGGGCTTTTCGTCGCAATGGGCGAAGTGGCCGAACGGTACATCGGGGATTTGCGGCAGCGAACCGAAAAACCCACCGTGCTGGACATCACCGTGGAAATGATGAAAGTGACGGCTGACATTGTGCTCAAAACCCTCTTCAGCACCGACAACAAAGCCGACATCGCTGAAATGTACCGCATCATGGTGGATGCGCAGGATTACCTCGTGGATCGCACCACCAAACCCCACCTGGTTCCTTTTTACTACCTCAACGGCAGGCACCGGCATTTCCGAAAGGACATGGACTGGTTCGACCGGCAATTGTATGCCCTGGTGGATGAACGCCGGGCCATGACCCAACGCCCCAACGACCTGCTCACCATGCTGCTGGAAGCCCGCGACGCCGACACCGGCGAAGCCATGAATGACCGGCAACTCCGGGACGAAGCCGTCACCCTGTTCGCTGCCGGGCACGAGACCTCCTCCAACGGCCTCAGCTGGATACTCTACCTGCTGTCGCAACACCCGGAAGTGCTTCAGTCGCTGCGCAATGAAGTGGACACCGTCCTGGGCGACCGCACGCCAAACTTCGGCGAGCTTCCAAAACTGACCTATACCATGCAGGTCATCAAGGAAGGCATGCGGTTGTATCCACCCGCATTCGCCATCGGAAGGGAACCCATCGAAGACGACCTGATCCTGGGCCACCCCGTACCTGCCGGATCGGTGCTGTTCATCGCCATTGCCGCCGTACACCGCAACCCCGAATGGTACGAACGCCCCCACGAATTCTATCCAGCTCACTTCAGCCCGGAAGCAGAAAAAGAAAGACCCCGCCTGGCCTACATGCCCTTCGGCGCCGGCCCCCGCATGTGCATCGGCAACCACTTCGCCCTGATGGAAATGCAACTCCTGCTGGCCATGCTGGTTCGCCGCTTCAACTTCAAACTACTCCCCGGCCACCCCGTCAAACCCGAACCCCTCATCACGCTAAAACCGAGGTATGGGGTGAGGATGGCTGTTGAACATCGGTGGCGCAAAGAGCGGCCTCCTGTTCGCCAGAGAATTGGTTGCATTAAGGAAAAGTTAAGTTCTAAGTAGTAGTTGAGTTGATTGTTATTTTAGCTATAAATATTTCGCAAATGAGGACACTAATGAAAAAACTGTTACTCGTATCTCTGTTCTATTCTATCTTATTTTGTGTTCCTCTCTTTTCACAGGTTGCTTATATCACGGCCTCCCCGTCTGATTGTTCGGCCTGTGTTGATTTGCCATTGTTCGCCTTTGAGCAACTTGAAGAGAAGTTTATAGGTGAAGTGAAAGTTGTCATGGGCAATCCACTGTCAGAAATTAACCAGATTTACATCAACTCATTTTTTGGCTGGGATAGCCTTATGGCCGAAAAGTATGTAATTCAAGATTCAGCACTTTATCAAAAGCTTTCTGTTGGCTTGCGGTCTGGCTTGGTAATACAAGATTGTGGGGGAAATATGGTCTATCGAGGTTTGCTGGCCAGATTTAGTGAGAATGTTGATTCAATAATCAATGTATGCAATAAGCAGGTAGTAGAGCGTTGTCTGAATGAAAGTGTTGAGTTGAAACTTGATGATTCCAGGTACTCTTTTTTGTTGAATGTGTTATTGGGAGTTGGTAATAACGGAGATATGTATTTTATGAACACATCAAATTATCTGCCTTATGTCCTTTGGAAATCAGATGCGAGTGGTCATGTTGTCAGGTACCAGGATGTGTCAGAGTCTGAATACTATGGTTTGATTAAAAAATTGAATTTGGAAAAGACCTTTTCCGGTGATTTTGACGACATAAAAAAAATATGTAAGAAGGCAAGGGTGCAGGTGTTACACGTCAGCAATGCAATACTTGTCAATGACATGTTGTATTGTGTTGGTGAGTTCAATTTTGATGTCAATGAGGACAGAGACCTGATTTACCTGCCTGTGGTGTTCACCATTGATCAGAATTTTAGCTTGATTCATTTATGGCCGCTGGACAGAAAAATTTCCGATTCAAATTATTCAGTACTTTATCTGGATGGATTCTTTGGAAAACAATTATATGTAAAAGATAGCTTGTTGCATGTGAAGATTTATGATCCTGACTACCTGCCGGGTTATGTTCCCAATAAGGTGCAGAAAGACCGTTTTCATACTTCGGCTATTTTTCAATTGCGGAAGGACTCGCTTGCATTTCTGGGTTATGACGGGTTTGAATTGACACAGGGGCAAATCAAATCCGGTGATTATTATTACAACAACTGGAGCTATTTTATTGACCTTGATTCTGCAATCGGAATCATTTATTTGAATAATCCTGAGACACTGTATGTGTCAAAGCAGCCAGCCAATGAAATAGAAGTTCACAACTTGTCTGGAGCAGAGGAAGAATGGAAGTTGTTTTATGCCTCCGGAACCAGTGAAAGACGGATAATTCGCATTTTTCAGAATGACTCAGACTTCATTGCGCTAATTCAAAGCCCTGATGGAGCGGAAATTGAGCTGCCTCTTGGCCAATTGAAGAATCCGGCTTTTTGCTACCAAAGTGGAGCACTTTACATTGTGTCAATGCTGCCAAAAAGAACCATAGAGGTTCGAAAGTTGCACATTCACTAACTGAAATCTGTACGGGCCAGGAAATTGGTTTCTTATGCTTTTCTTCTTCTTTAATTTCAAACTGCCCCAAATACTCCGTCAAACCTGAACCCCTTATCACCCTTAAACCCAGGTATGGGGTGAGTGTAGAAGTGGAAGCTTTGAAAAACGAAAGGTGTCACAAGACGGCTTTGTAAATTAAATGGAGGGGGGGTGAATACCCCAAGCTGGAAAAGCTCGATTGAGGACTGCAAGTGCCGCTGCGCTTTGCAATTGCAGGGAGGGGGGTTATTGCACTTACTTTCATTATTGCATTACCGTTTATTTCTTCCTATTTATTTCATTTTCAGTATTTTGCCCGCAATTAC
>JALWSS010000207.1 GCA_026993525.1 Saprospiraceae bacterium | reverse complement strand
AGACGGGGGTGTAGGGTGTAGGGTTTGGGGCGCTACCCCGGAATTGACCTGTGTGCTTTTCATCCCTCATCCCTCATCCCTCATCCCTGAGTAGGGAGTAGGGTGTAGCCTGTCCGGCCCGTCTGGCCGCCGGACAGGCTGGCGCCAGGCCAGACGGGGGTGTAGGGTTTGGGGCGCTACCCCGGAATTGACCTGTGTGCTTTTCATCCCTCATCCCTCATCCCTCATCCCTGCCCTGCCCTTCCCCTGCAAGTAGCTCAGACCGATCAACAGAAAGAACAGGTAGAGTGAAACACCAAAGTTGTTTTCGAGGGTATTCTCCATCAGGAAGGACATGAAGATGACCGCATGGAAGGCCATGAACATGGGCTGCGTATAATTGCGACGAAAAAAAAGCGGCGTAAAGAAGGCCAGCAGAAATGCCGCCAGCCCGGCCAGCCCGGCTCCGGCCATCACGGTGATCAGTTGGTTGTGGGGCATGCGGAAATTGTACTTCCCTTCCAGTTTCTGCTGGTAATACCGGTACATGTGGGTTTTGAGATCACCGGCACCAACGCCCAGCAAAGGATGCGCCTTGAAGATATCAAGACCGGCCTGCATGGATGTGAGCCGCTCACTGTCCGGATAACCCGCACCGATACCTTGTTTGAACTGCCGGTAGTCCCAACGGGCATAATCAACCTTCAGCCTGAAAGTGGGAATGGTCTTGTAAGCCACAAAGGGAAGGGCTGCCAGTGCAAGTGTTCCGGCCAGCCCCAGCAGGTATTTTTTCTTCGTCAAAACCCGGTGCAGCACCAACACGAAAAGCCCGAGGTACATGGCCACGATGCCACTTCTGACGGAGAGCAAATGGATGAACCCAAACATGAACAGCGTCATGAATCCCAATACCCGGTACTCTGCTTTTTTCCGAAGGTGAAATTTTTCGAAGAAAAGAACGATGCCGGCAAGAATGGAAAGCGCAAGGGTCAGGCTGAAGCGGATGTGGTTGGAGGGTGTGGGCAAGTGGCCTCCCTTGCCCAACAGGTCCATGCACGCATCGTAGTTGACCAGAAAGTCAATGAACACATACACGCTGAGGCAAAACATCATGACCACCACGAAGTAAAGGATGGTCAGCACTTCTTTCCGGTTGAGCGGGGGCATGCCGGCAAATGCAAATGGCAACACCAGGAAAGGCAACTTGATGCGCAGGCGCTCGAGGGTATAGGGCAAATCCGAAGACCACAGCGCCGAAACCAGCACGATGAAAAAGAAAAGGGTGATGGCCGGCCAGGGCTTGTAACTGAGAAAACGCTGCCAGTTTTGCCGGAGGGTGCTGCGCAGGCGCAGGTTGACCTGAGGCCCGTCCACCTGAAGCTCAAACAGCGCCAGGGCCACCAGCCCGATCATGCTGAGTGAGAGCACAAACTCCGCCGATGAGAGCATGCTCACCAGCCAGATAAACAGCAAAACGAGACTCTGGGCCTTCCAGGATTGTATCAGTGTTTGCAATGCAATGTAAAGTTGACAAGATTCACCTGGGGCTTGCGGATGCTGAAATACTTACATTTGCCGCCGCTTTAAACGATAATCGCAGCGGGCTCCCGCTGCCGAAACAGCTTGGATCATGGCAGAAGTATTCGAAACTGTTGAACAGCTCATCGTCGAGATCGAAAACGCCAACCCCGATACCCCCGAGGCACTGGAACAATTCAGAATTCGCTTCCTGGGCAGTAAGAACATCATCAAGCCCCTGTTCGGCGAAATTAGAAATGTTCCGAACGAACGAAAAAAAGCGTATGGTCAGTTGTTCAACAAAGCCAAAGAATTGGCCGAAGCCAGGTACAACAGCCTGAAGGAATCCCTGGCTGCCAAAAGCGAAGCCGCCGCCGCCAAAGAACTGGACCTGACCCGCCCCGGCGACCCCTTCAGTCTGGGCAGCAGGCACCCCCTCTCCACCACCCTGAACCGCATCGTGAACATCTTTCAGCGAATGGGCTTCAGCGTGGCCGAAGGACCCGACATCGAGGACGACTGGCACAACTTCACCGCCATGAACACCCCTGAAGATCACCCCGCACGGGACATGCAGGACACTTTCTACCTTCGCAACAGCAGCGAACTGTTGCTGCGCACCCACACCTCTCCGGTGCAGGCCCGCGTGATGACCACGCAACAACCACCCATCCGCATCATTGCTCCCGGCAGGGTGTACCGCAGCGAAACCATCAGCGCCCGCTCTCACGCCCAGTTCCACCAGGTGGAGGGGCTTTATGTTGACGAAGGCGTGTCATTTGCCGATATGAAGCAAACCCTGATGTACTTCGCCCAGGAGATGTTCGGAACACCGAAAATAAGGCTGCGCCCAAGCTATTTCCCATTCACTGAACCCAGCGCCGAGATGGACGTCTGGATCGGCATGGACAATGAAAAGAATTACCGGCTCTCCAAAGGCACCGGCTGGCTGGAAATCCTCGGCTGCGGCATGGTGGACCCCCAGGTGCTGGAAAACTGCGGCATCGATCCGGAACGCTACTCCGGTTTCGCCTTCGGAATGGGTATCGAACGGCAGGCCATGCGCCTCTACGACATTCCCGACATCCGCCTTTTCTTCGAAAATGACGTGCGCTTCCTTGAGCAGTTCAAGTCGGTGATTTAGTGCCAGGTTTTCTTCCCCTTTTGTCCCGGGAGCTGACTTTCTGCTGACCACTGTTTACTGATCACTGTTTACTGATCACTGTTTACTGATCACTGTTCACTGATCACTGTTTACTGATCACTGTTCACTGATCACTGTTCACTGATCACTGTTCACTGATCACTGTTTACTGATCACTGTTTACTGACCACTGTTCACTGATCACTGACCACTGACCACTGATCACTGATCACTGACCACTGATCACTGACCACTGTTTTTACTTTTCCAGGTCTGATACATCGCCTCTTGTTTCGGCCGGTTGGGCGGAACTTCCGTGAGGGGTTCACAGGGTTTCAGGTGGGCCTGGCATTCGGCGGGCAGATGCCGGTACAATTCGGTGCCCATTGTTTTCCACCGGATCATTTCATCGCTCACTTCCCTGATGACCTTTCCGGGGTTGCCAACCACCAGGCTGCGGTTGGGGATCTGTTTTTCTGAGGGAATGAAGCAAAGCGCCCCAACGATACACTCGTCGCCAATGACGGCATTGTCCATCACCACGGCATTCATCCCGATCAGGCTGTTGCGGCCGATGGTGGCCCCGTGGATGATGGCACCATGCCCGATGTGGGCTGCTTCTTTCAGGGTCACCGTTACTCCGGGAAACATGTGGACGGTGCAGTTCTCCTGCACATTGCAGCCGTCCTCGATGATGATCTCTCCCCAGTCACCCCGGATGGCCGCACCGGGGCCGATGTACACATTTTTGCCGATGATGACATTGCCGGTAACCGCAGCCTGTGGGTGTACAAAAGAACTGGGATGAACGACGGGCCTGAAGCCATTGAATTCGTAAACCATATCGCAGGGTTTGAGCAAATAAAAAACGGTGCGATCCCCGAGGGATGCCTTGCAAAGATGCAAACACCGCCCGGAAGCGCACCGTTTGTGGGGAGGAGCATTGGTTTATTCCACCTCAAAGGTCACTTTCAGGGTTACACGGAAATCATTCACATCGCCGTCTTTGCCAACGGTAACGCTTTGGTCCTGTACCCAGGCAGAGCGGATGTTCTTTACGCTTTGAGAAGCTTTCTTCAATCCTTTTTTAGTGGCGTCTTCCCAACTTTTGTCGGAGCTGGCCATGATCTCGATTACTTTCAATACTGACATGTCATTGTGGTTTTATGTTAGAAAAATGATTGCTGCTTTGAGACGGGGACATTGGGCAAGGTCACGACAATTGATGATTGGAGCCTGCCCGGAAATATACTGCTGTCACCCGCCGGGGATAAACTTCATGGAAATGGAATTGACACAATGGCGGACGTTTTTAGACGTCAATTCTTCGCCCTCGAAAACGTGTCCCAGGTGCCCGTTGCAATTGTTGCAGACAATTTCAATCCGCCGGCCATCCGCATCAGGCACCCTTTTTACCGCCCCCGGTATTTCGTCGTCAAAACTGGGCCATCCGCAACCCGAGTGAAACTTGTCTTCAGAACGGTACAGTGGCGCTTCACACCTTCGGCAAACGTAGGTGCCACTTGCATAGTGGTCGTTGTACTCATTTCTGAAAGGCATCTCAGTGCCTTTGTGCACAATGACGTATTCCTCCTCCGGTGTCAGCTTGTTCCACTTGCTCATTGGTCGTAGTTTTTGAGGGAGTTTGAGGGGTTTTTGTCCAATCATAGTAATCAATCAATCACCACAATCATAGTAATCTATCACCACAATCAAGGTCCGTTCACCGATTCCTCAATCTTTCAGCAGATTCGCATACTGCTTTCTGAACTTTTCCACTTTTGGGTTGATGACGATTCTGCAATAGCCCTGGTTGGGATTGTTGCTGTAATAATCCTGGTGGTATTCTTCGGCTTCGTAAAATGACCGGTAGGGGCTGATTTCCGTCACAATGGGATCGTCCCAGAGGGTGGGGGCAAAATCTTTTTTCAGCCTTTCGGCAATGGCTTTTTGCTCCTCGTTGTGGTAGAAAATTACCGAGCGGTACTGTGTACCCACGTCGGCTCCCTGCCGGTTGAGGGTGGTGGGGTCGTGGGTGGTGAAGAAGACCTTCACCAGGGTTTCATAGGAGATGACTTCCGGGTCAAATTTTACCTGCACCACTTCGGCGTGACCGGTGGTGCCGGTACAAACTTCCCGGTAGGTGGGGTTGGCAACGGCCCCGCCGGAATACCCGCTGGCCACACTGTGTACGCCTTTCAGTTCCTGAAAAATTGCTTCCACGCACCAGAAGCATCCGCCGCCGAACGTGGCCGTTTCCAGTTTTGATTCATCAATGTTCATCAGTTCGGATTTTTCATTTTCAATGATCTGCCGGTCGTTGGCAGCGGTTTGGCCGCAGGCCGAAAAACCAACAAAAAACAAGAGGTGCAAAACGAGGGTCTTCATGTCAGAATTTTTTTAGGACGGTTGGAGAACAATGGGTTTTGAGGGGTTTTGAGGGGTTGAGGGGATCAACCAACATCAGTTGCAGTCAACTCCAGTGCACAATGACTTTTTTCAAAGGGCTCAGGGTTAAAGGGTTCAATCCAACAAGTCGTTTTCTCGCAACACTTTTTTGGCCGCTTCTGCCTTCTCTGGCAGCGTGTAAAGTTCCGCATCACCCAGCATGGGCAACATGGAATCCGGCTTGTTGAGGATGTGGCTCTCGATGCCGTTTTGTTTCAGCACGTCTTCGGCAATCTTGACCTTTACCAGGTCCTGTGAGCTGTAGATCTTGATCCAGTTTTCTTTCATGGTGAAATTGATTTACAGGAGTTAGGTATACATTGCCCAACATTTCAATCTCAAATTGGTTCTTTCGTGGAAAGTTAAGGCCATTTCAATCAAAAGTCCAACCTCAAAAAAGGCGATTGTTAGAAAGTAGTTTTTACTCCTTCATCAAAAGCCAATATTCCCTCTTGCAAAAACAAATATTCTCCCTTATCTTGCACGCCGAACGTTCCACACTACCGAAACACTAATATACCGGACATCTAAACCTGTTAGTAAAACAGCACTGCATGCAGAAAAAATCCTGTGGGCATTATGGAACCTATTATTTCATCTTCAAAAACTTTTCATTATGTCAAACCTCACATTTTCTCCGAACACAAGGGGCTTGATTATTCGCTCCTTCCTTCTTTTCTTTTCTTTTCTTTTCTTTTCTTTAAATCTGTCCTCTCAAAACCCATGTTCAGATAATCGTCTTTTAGGGGGACCTGACTTAGTGAGCGGGAGTGAATGTTTTGAGTACAGTTTCTCATACAATACATATTACTCTGGAGCTCAATCACCTGCACCAACCAGTTATCAGGTAAGCTATTTACATATTTCCGGTGACTTATCAGGTGATGGGTACATTTCTTCTGTTATCCCATTAGGAGCCGTGGCAAATTTCGGTTACACAGATATTTCATCTGACGGGCAACACTTCGATTATTACCTGTTTTGCACAGAACCACCTGCCAATCAGCCACAGTACACCATCAACTACGGTGAAGATTTGTTTCAAATTCTTGTTCACGCAAATCCTTCCACAACCGGACAGGCCAATGAAGTTTCGATTGCGAACATGGTAACGGAGTCCTATACACTACCAACAGGCATCGGTTCGTGTTCAAGTCCGCCAACACCTTGCACCTGGGTGACACTGGGTGGCCAACCTGTTGTTCTTGAGGTTCCAATACCTACATTGTGTTCAGGACTCACCCTGGAAATAGAGGGCCTCCCATTGAATGGAGAGCAGGCACCGCCCCATGAAGAGGTTGGTCCCATAACTATAAAACTCACCAACAATACAGGTGGCGATATTACTATTGAGGAGCTTGATTTCCTTCTCAAAGTTACCGATGAATTCTCGAACCTGCCTGAGGTGACACCTTATATGGTGCCGAATGTTCCAACAAACAGTGAACCGCTGTTTGAGTCCCATTTGGGTGACAACCACTATTACAACATCGATGAACTGATGACGGGCAATGTTCTGGCAAATGGGCAGGAAGTAGTAATTCTTGCATTTTCCATCTTTCCACCTGAAGGGCTGGAAAACCTCGAGGGGCTATCTTATTTGTCGGTTGAATTTTTCCGGATAAAATATAGTGATTCCTCAGGTTCGGTTTGTTGTGGAGTGGATGTATCAGGCACCAGTGAACAAATGCATTTTCTTGGCGAGTTACCATGTGCATTTAGTACTCCCTATGTGTCATTCGATCTTGTACCCTTAGCTGCCGGAACGTCTGCCTTAGAGGATTGCGAAGTGGGCTTTAACGTGGTAATCAGGATACAGGATGATATCCTGGGTGGAGGGCTGTCAAATGTTGAGTTTGAACAGATTTACCTCGAAATTGAAACCCCTGTCACTGGCAATATGATGCATTCTGAAGTAATACCCGATCCTGTTTCTGGTTTTGTCGTTTGCCCTGCAACAACTTGTCCTTCCACTGGCAGTTCCTGTTATGAATGTGGTGGTGACAGGGTCATTCTCGATTTTGACAACCCGGCAATGCCGTTGATTCTGGATGATGGCGAATATTTTACGGTAATTCTGAGTGGCTTGAATGGGAGCCTCGACGGTGCTGAAATCAAACAAGCCAAATTCAGATTAAAAGGAGAACTGAATTCCTGTATTCCAAACATTATAGCTAACCAATCCGGCGATTTTCCGCTGGAGAGTGGTTGTAATTTTTGCAATTCAGTTCAGATAGAATTGGCGGATTATGGCCAGTATGAGACACCGCCTCTTCCCCCCTTGGCTGCCTGCGAAGAAGGCTTTTCTGTTTACCTGAACACCGGCGATATAAGCGAAAATTACAGCCATATTGCTGCAGAGTTGATGGTGAGCACGTCGGGCAATGTTTCTTTATCCGGCAATTCAGATTTGTGTTCTTTGTGCCTGACCCAAAACGGAGAGACGTTCACATTTGATTATACGCCTCAGTTTCCTTTTACCTATCCCCGGGTTCGCCTTTTTGATGTGATAGTTACGGGTGTTGGATGTATTGAAAGTGCCATGTTTACAGCATCTACGGAAGTGACGCTGACAACAAGCAGCGGCGCATTGACTTGTAATCCAAAAGAGAATTCCCCCAACAATCCACTTCAGCAAGGTGGTCTTTGCACGACCTGCTTTGCCGGACAATACACTGTTGGCGGTAACATTCACAATGAAAACGGAGACGGGATAAATGTGCCCGTCCAGGGAGCCGGTGGTGAAGATTCGGGGATTTTCATTGTTGGTGAGGCGGAGTCCTCTGCCGATTGCGACCCATTCAATGACCAGCAAGCCAATTGCACCGCTATTACTTCAACCGCCGGGGCTTGTGACGGAAGCTATGAGTTTGAAATAAACTGCAACACTGATGATGAATTCACAGTCATTCCCTGGAAGGATATAAATGTACTCAATGGAGTGACGACTTTTGATATTGTTTTAATAAGGAAGCATGTTCTTGGCATAGAATTGCTTGATTCTCCTTATAAGCTAATTGCGGCAGATGCTTCAACTAATGGAGTACCAGGTGTGTCAACTGCCGATCAAGTTGAAATTCGAAATTTGATTCTACAGAAAATTCAAAAATTTTCAACTCGACCTTCATGGCGTTTTGTCTCAGATTCGTATCAATTTCAAAATTCAAATGCACCTTGGCTTGAAACCTTTCCCGAATGCATACATGTTGACCTTTCCAACCAGCAGGGGCAGGCCAATGTCGATTTTGTAGCGGTAAAAATCGGAGATGTAAATAACAGTCACAATTGTTCTATGCTTGCCAGTGACAATACGGAAGACCGGAGTTCTGGATTTTTCTTTGTCCTTGGAGAAATGGAGGAAATGGCTGATGGCACATTTGAGTTGCCCATTTTTGCGGGCAGTGCAGAACCCATAGTTGCCTGGCAAATGGGGTTGAAATATGATACCAGATTTCTGCGACTGGTCGAAGCAAATGCGGGCGACATTGTTGGCATGACAAACCAAAACCTCGGTCTTACAGAATTGGACAAAGGACATATTCGGGCACTCTGGTATTCACCTGACACCAGAATGATGTCCTTTGAAAGCGAACCGGCTGTACTCAAACTCCGTTTTGAGCGACTTAAAAACTTCACAGATATTGCTGAAGTTTTTCGGTTGGATGACACCATTTTGCGCAGCGAGGCATACAAGGAAAATGGCATAGTGTATCCGATACATTTCATTACAGGGGATCAGGCGTCTTTGTCAATAAATGATTCATCCAGCTTTTTTGCCAGTGTCTCGCCCAATCCATTTAGTCAGGGTCTTTCCCTCGAGGTTAATATGCCGGTAGCCTCACGTCTCGAGATCGTATTTGCCGATCGCTTTGGACGCGCTGTGGGAAGATGGAAAGGGAACATCGAGGCCGGTTTCCATAGAATCAACATGGAAGAAGCTGACAGGTGGCCTTCCGGGATGTACCATTGGCAGGCCCGAATTGCTAACGGGGAAGTCTCAGGACAGGTACTAAAGCAATGACTTTTTGTAAACCTCCCGTAACCGCCACAAGACAGATTTGGCGATACGGGAGGTTTTTTTCTGATCGTATTCCACCCGTTAATCAACAGCCCATGATAATCAAGTATATTCTTGTTGCATTACTTCTGTTTATTTCCGCTGCTATTCATGGCCAGATAATTTTTGCAAATACATCGGCTACAGGAAACAACGATGGAAGTAGTTGGGAACATGCCTTTACAAACCTGCAAGATGCCCTTGCCACAGCCGCTTATGGTGATACCATTTGGGTGGCAGCAGGTACCTACACTCCGACAGCCACCACCATTCGCACGGTTTCTTTCCATTTGGTGGATGGGGTGAAAATGTTCGGAGGTTTCACTGGTATGGAGACGCAGCTTTCGCAAAGGGATTGGGAGGCCAACCCTACCATTCTGAGTGGAGACATCGGCGTGCCTGGTGACAGTACCGATAACTCTTACACGGTTGTGACTATCGAAAAAGCTGATTCCACCACAGTCCTGGACGGATTCATCATCGCCTACGGCAATGCTGATAACCAGGGTAGCGGTAGTTCAACGGGACCCACCAAGAGCGGAGGAGGAATGTACATAGTTGGGACAACTGGCTCAGGGGAATTGCGTCCGGTTATCCGTAATTGCCGGATTGAACAGAATCATGCAAGATTCAACGGTGGTGGAATATACATGAAGAGCAGTCCAGGAAGTGCTGCCACACCCTACTTTGAACAGTGCGTTATTTTTGGAAATAGTGCTTTTACAGGGGGAGGGGTTTACAAAAAAGATGGAAGTGACAGTTACAGCATGGAAATGAAAAATTGCATAATTGAAAAAAATCAGGCATTGAGTGGGGGCGGAATAGCATTTTATAACTACACAGGGAACAAAGACTTTATGCTTTCGGATTGTTACATATTAGAGAATATGGCTGTGGGTGAGGGGGGTGGTATCATGCAGGAAAATGGAACAGATTCAGCATTAATAGTGATGAGTAATTGTTTTTTTAAAAATAACAAAGGCATTGGTATTGCTACAGAGGGAGCAACTTTGGCTACTTTCAACTTTGTTTTTTCCAAGTCATATAACGCAGTTAATTGTGTTTTTGAAGAAGGTTATATTCAGTATCCTTCCTGGTCTGCAATGTATATTGAGTCTTCAGCTTTACATTCAAGTATGTCTACATTTAATTTAAAGTCTGTAATGTTTTTTAATCAAAGTTTTTTCAATGTTCAAAACAGTAGTTTTTTTGAAGGCTCAATAGTTGTCAATGCATGTAATTTTCAAATGGTAAATTCAAATTTTAATTCAAACTCAAAAGTAGGGGTAATTCAAATTTTTATTGATCCTGATGGTTTAAGTGGGACGTTAGGGACTTCTGTGGTTAACATTGAGAACTCAATTCTAAATACTTCCAGAGATAGCTCCGGACAAATAATTTCTTTGCGGCAAGGCTCCTCTCTCACCCTTACCCACACCCTCGTCAATGTCCCCCAATGTGACTCCATCGCCACCCCCGGAACCAATGTGACCTGTGGCCCGGGCATGTTGTACAACCTCGACCCCCTCTTCCTCGACACCGCCGCCGGCGACTTCCGCCTGCACCCCTGCTCCCCTGCACGGGATGCCGGCGACAACGCCATTGTGGACTCCCTCGGCATCCTGACCGACATCGCCGGCCAACCACGCATCCAGGGTGGAGTGGTGGACATGGGCGCCTGGGAGAGCGAAGCCTTCAGCATTAAAACCGACAGCATCCAGGCTGCGCCCTGTGCCGGTGCCCCCGGCAGCCTCTGGCTCAACCTCGACAGCGGCTGCCCGCCCTTTTTCATCGCCAACGGGGCCGATACCACCCTCAGCGACACCAGCCGCTTCCAACTGCCGCTGCCGACCGGCACCCACACCCTCGTCATCACCGACGGGCGCATGGACACGGACACGCTTCAAGTCACCATCCCCGGTGCGCCCCCCCTGCTGGCCCAGCTCACCGGCACCGACGTACAATGCC
>JALWSS010000206.1 GCA_026993525.1 Saprospiraceae bacterium | reverse complement strand
TGGAAAGATTTTTTTGCGTGTTTGGATCAGCCGCAGACCCGCTAAAAAATCATCCAGGTATTTACCATATCAAAAATTTCGGCGTCAAAGCTGCCGCTTAGACGCTTAAACTTTCACGGACCATTGACTTTTCATATCATCTTGTATTTGGATTCTGCATATTAGGTGCTATCTATTTAAAATTTGGCAAAGGTGCCAAATACAAGGAAATTGAAAAACAATATAAAGGAAGAAGGGAATGGTACGTTAAACACAAAACTTTTGTTACCTGGTCCTACACTATACTCTCATTACTAATTTTATTTTTCACAGGATATCTGAATCAAATGCAGCAAGGATGAATTAAAAACCACCTCAACCTGCCCTGGCACGTCACCACCCCACAGGGTGAAATCAAATGGACCTACGACGCCACCGGCAGAAAGCTGAAAAAAGAAGTCATTGCTGTAAATGGGCTGTCAGTAAGCTACCAGGACGGCATAGAAATCAACCCAAATGTCAGTATCTTTGTCAACCACGCCGAAGGGCGAATGGCCTGGTACCCCGTGGATGAAAACGGCCAACAGGCACCGCACTGGCAGTCGGAGCTGGTAATTAAGGATCATCCCGAGTTCTCGGGACAGGCCTTTTGGACTGGCCATGGAAGGGCCCTGGAATGCGACACAGTGGGAACCCAGTAATGCCTACCGCTACAACGGCAAAGAACTAAACTCCGACCTGGGCCTGGACTGGTACGACTATGGGGCGAGGCCTGTCCGACTACCGGCGGATGGTATGATGCGGGGATAGCACGATGGGGAGCGGTGGATCCGCTGGCGGAGCAATACCTCAACTGGAGCGCATACAACTATGTGATGGGCAACCCGATTATTTTCATTGACCCAAGCGGGTCATATGTTGATGCCTCGGGAATCCTTGCGAAGGACAAGAAAGGAAACTATAAAAATCCTGAATTAGCCGAAGCTTTTCTGTTGTTTGCGAAATCAGATTTAGGGATAGCATTTCTCGCTAAATTTGCAGCAAAAGGGCAGGTAATTGCAGGACATAAATATGAAGAAGCTGGTGAGTTTCATCAACAAGGGTTTGATATAAATTTTTCAGCAAAGAATCTGAATTACTCTTCAACAGATCCTGTTGATACATATCGTTTAAGTTATGGGCCTAAAGGTCGAACAGAAATGTCAGAAGATCATAGCGGAGGACTTTACCTCGACATTCAATTAAACTCAGAAAGAAATAGCCAAAATCCTGAATCAGTGAATTTCTTTGACAACCCAGATGATGAGAGTGCAAGGAATCAATATATACTTCGAACATTGGGAACAATTTTTCATGAAGCTTACATACATGCAATTCCAACAGCTCAAGACAAAAGTGATGATTGTATCTTGAACTGTTCAAACTTTACCAAGAAATTTGGGAACAAAAGATTGGAAGCTGGGACAAGGAACTATAATCAGCATAAACAAGCCAAAAAATCTAATTCACAATGGGTCAAAACGGTTATCCCTAAAATAATTCGAATCTTTCAAGCTAACGGAAGTAGCTTTTCTCCAGACAAAATAAAACATAAGCTTCTTGATTTTAACAATTAGACATATGCGACTTATTATTTCAATTTTTTTATTAGGACTTTTCAGTTGTTTCGACTCTAAATCAAAAAATGATTGTATTCAAAGGATATATCCTGAGCTTGTTGAAAAAATTGTTGAGTTTGAGCGAGAGGGTGATAAGTTAAATGTGGAAAAAACATTCAAAATAGTTGTGTTAAGAGAATTGATCACCACAGATTTGGATCACATTGCATATTTGTTACATGACGAGTATCCAAGCTTAAGCATACATGACTTTGAATTAAGTAGAGATTTTATAATTGACTGGACGACGGTAAAGGAAGAGTTGCTGAAAAGGGGCATTGTGTTAAAAATAGCTGAAACTATTGAGGATTTTATACCTGAAATTGACAACAGAATATATTTCATATCCAAGCCTTATCTGGACGATCGGAAAGGATCAGGTTTTGTATGGTTTTCCATATTTGAGAGTGCTGATTGGAATTATTGGTTTGACCCCCTATTAATCGGACAAAATTACAGATGGTTAGAAAAATAGTCAAAAGGCGCTGTAAATTTGCCCTGCGACAGAACGACCGACGGTGATCTTTATACCGCTGGTTGAGCTCTCAGTGCGGCGCCGCCTGATTGCTTTGCTTTAATTTTTGGATTTCCTGGGGCATCGAGCCCCAGAAAATCCAGCGACAGAACTTCCCTCAGGCTCTCATTACCCGCTGGTTGAACTTTATCAATTAGCCAACGGGGCTTTTTCAGCTTGAACTTTACTTTTCGTTTTGCCTGGTCAATAACTGTGCGCTCTATATTGCCCAGGCTCCATTGTTTCCAAAAGGTGGCGGGTGGCAACATCGCACAGCCACTATGAACTCTTTGGTAATTGTAACGCATGTAAAATGCTTTTAGAGTTCGTTCCAATTCTTCCAGATTGTCAAAATACCTGCCGTCCAGTTCTTTCCCCAAAATCGCATGAAATGACTCGATATGCCCATTTTCTTGTGGTGTATAGGGGTGGGTGAATGTCTGTTGCAGGTAGTTTTCACGAAGAAATTTTTGAAGCTCATTGGCAACGAATTGCGGGCCATTGTCGCAGCGAACTTCAATGTCGAGTTGCCCACCTGCAGGCTTCAAAGGTTGTAAAACATGCTCTATAACCTGCTGCCAGGCCCTACGCACCTGATGGTTTTTCATCTGATAGCCAGCTGTCCAGTAAAGCACCGTGCGGGTGAATACCTCCAGTATAGTCAGTATGAATGCCGGGCGACTTTTTCCC
>JALWSS010000205.1:32573-37152 GCA_026993525.1 Saprospiraceae bacterium | reverse complement strand
TTGGAAAGATTTTTTTGCGTGTTTGGATCAGCCGCAGACCCGCTAAAAAATCATCCAGGTATTTACCATATCAAAAATTTCGGCGTCAAAGCTGCCGCTTAGACGCTTAAACTTTCACGGACCATTGCCAATTAGTAAGATATATCTAAACCAAATTGGTGAAAACAAATACATACCTATCCGATGTTTTGCAGATTCAACAGGGCTATACATTATTGACGGAAAACTTAACAACAATGACATACCAATAGCTTTTCCTTTAAAAATTATTTCTATAAATGATTTGAGTGCACAGGAAATAATTAATAAGATGTTGGTCTTTCAGCCATCTGACGGAACCCAAAAAACATTAGGTTACTCCATAATAAATGATTATTCTGAATTACTAATAAGAAGATGTTTTATTGGCACCGATGATTTTACAATCATATACGAAAAAAATAACGGTGAGATAGGCGAATTAAAAACAAAAGCCGTAAAAGAATATTTACCTGATAAATTTAAATACTTTCAACCTAAGTCAAATCCTTTAATTAGTGAAAAATTCATCGAATTATTTCGCCTATCTTCAAACACCATATATTTGAGGATTAAATCAATGGACTATAATAACTATAAGAAAATAAACAAAGAAATATTTCAAAAAACAATAAGCAATGGAGTCAAAAATTTAGTAATAGATTTAAGAGACAATGGAGGAGGTACACCTAAAAGTTCGTTTGATTTTTTATCATACATTTTATTTGACACACTGTCTCAAACCGACTACAAACCAAAAGGAGGTGTTTCTCACTATTTGAGTTCTAAGCTAAAATTACTTGGAGTTTGGTTTTGGGCTCAAATAACGCCTCATCATAAAACAGAACTAGGAACCAAGTATATTACGAATGTTACTTATCCAAAGAATAAGCAATATAAAGGTAATATTTATATCCTGATAAATGGTTATACAGCATCATCGGCCTGTACATTAGCAGCTTACCTAAAACATAGAGCAGATGCAATCTGTATAGGTCAAGAAACTGCAGGAGGTGAAACAGGATGCAATGCAAATAGTTTTCAGACACTTACACTTCCCAACTCTAAGATTGAAATCAGTTTCCCTCTATTCCGTTTTAATAATGACATATCTATCCCCGATAACCATCATGGGATTAGACCTAAATACAAAATAAAATATAGTCCAAAGTTATACTTGTTGAATAAGGATTTAGAAATGGAAAAAGTATTTGAACTAATTAACTGATACGCCCTACACATTTTGTATAGGTAATGGCAGGCAATGTGGTACATATCAAGGTTTATAGCCCGCTCAAACTGCGTAGCGGGTTGACATGAAAGAAGCCCGTAATCTGCCACTACCCATACAATTTAGCGTTGTAGCCCCCCGTCCCTCCAAGTACTAAGCCCACCTGCACTCAAAGTCCCCCAACATAAAACACAATTAATTTCAATTCCCCCCCCCTTATTCCACCACCACCGGCAAATACGACTTGCTGCCGGCCGGTGTTTTGATGCTGGTTTTCAGGTTTTGGCCGTCGGGCAGGAGGACGGTGACCCAGTATTGGGGGGCGTCCAGGGTGTTGAAGGTGCAGAGGCCGGTGGTGGAGGTGCTGCACTGAAATGCGATGGGGTCGCCGTATTGCTGGAATTGTTCGTGGGTGAAGAGGAAGACGGCGGCACCGGCAATGGGGTCGGTGCTTTCATAGAAGGGGTCCAGGGCCGGGGTGCAGCGGCTTACATGCACTTCCAGTTGGGCGTAGTTGGGGGCGGGCAATCATTCAACAAGCCCCTCGTAAATTTATTTGGAGAACCCGTCCCACGGGGGAACCAATGGCTGGCAGCAATTACCCCTGACGATTGACGATTTGGCTAGAGATGCACCTGGGAAGGTCTTCAGCCAGGCGAACGGTTCTTGTTATCCAGCCCATGTCGGCTGATTTAACCCCTCCACTCCATACGGCTGAGGATTTTAGGTTTGTGTGTTCTTGATTCAACAGGACTCGCAGTATTACAAACTATCCAGTGGGCTTTGCAGGTTGCGGTGGGCGGCATCGGTGATATGCGTGTAGATTTGGGTAGTTCGCAATGTTCTTTTCGGTAACTTTGGTCAAATCATAGCGCTCAAAAGCCTTGAGAAACTTAGCCAGCATTTCCCATAGCATTTGAAGGTAGTGTTAGCATAGCGCTGGAGTTTCAACTGCTCTTTGAAGTGGGTTAGCTTTTGCTCCCTGTCAAACATTCGAAATAACAACTTTTGGTTCCCGACAAATCTAAATGTTAGCACCTAAAAACCAAGAACTTTTGGTTATTTTTTCTTCTGAATGACGAAATCCCATAAGAGTGATTTAATGGTGAAATAAACGATATTCGTATATTTGGGTGTTGGAAGCAACCAAGAAAAATCAAAACAAATAAAGATGAAGTCAAAACTATTTTTCTTATTTGTTGTGTTAACGCAATTCCTTTATGCCCAAACTTTTACAGAAACCCCCTCCACTCTCCCTTTCGACGGTGCTTGGGGAAGTTCCATTGCCTTTACCGATGTCAACGGCGACAGCAGCGACGATGCCCTCATTACTGGGCTGAACAATTCTGGTGAGAAAATTGCGAAACTGTACATCAAGGACGGGACGGTTTCTGCAACGGATGATTTAACAATTGGAATTATCCCTGATATTGTATTATTTCCATATCCTTCCACACCTTATACTCTTTATTTAAGTTACAACGCAACAGAAATAGGGGACGTAACTATAAGTGTATACTGTATAGAAGGCGTCTTGCTTAAACAGCAAAGCCCATACACAACACTAGGACAACAGACCCTTTCTATAGATATTGCCTCTTTGATCCAGGGAAATTATTTCATAAATTGTATGACGGTAAAACCAGAGGTGTTGCTAAGGTTATCGTTCAATAGAAAAAGGCAGCCTCCAACATTCCATACCCACAGCCGAAAGCAAAAGCAAGCAACTGTGGGTACGCGATAACGGTATGTGTCACACAAATAAGATAATTACAAACATTAAAAGGAATAGAAATAAATGTTTTTTAACTCAATAGATTTTGCAATATTTTTACCTATATTATTTTTGCTTTATTGGTTTGTTGCTGATAAAAACTTAAAAGTTCAAAATTTCCTGGTAGTTGTTGCAAGTTATGTATTTTATGGATGGTGGGATTGGCGGTTTTTATCATTAATCTTATTTAGCACAATAGTTGATTATTCCGTTGGAATAGGGCTAAAAAATTATGAAAACCTAACAAAAAGAAAACTATTACTATGGACGAGTATAATTGCAAATTTAGGCGTTCTAGCTTTTTTCAAATATTATAATTTCCTTTTAGAAAATCTTGTTGAGGCATTTAGCCTCTTCGGACATACAATAAACCCACAGGGATTAAATATTATTTTACCGGTCGGAATTAGTTTTTACACATTCCAAACATTAAGTTACAGCATTGATGTTTATAAAAGAAAACTTGAACCAACAAACGATTTTGTTGCATTTATGGCATTTGTAAGTTTCTTTCCCCAGCTGGTTGCCGGGCCAATTGAAAGAGCAACACATTTACTGCCTCAATTCAACAAAAAAAGATCTTTCGAATACGATAAGGCAGTTGATGGATTAAGACAAATACTGTGGGGATTTTTCAAAAAAATTGTAATTGCCGATAATGCGGCACAAGTTGCAAATGAAATCTTTAATAATTCAACCGATTATTCGGGTAGCACATTAGTTTTAGGTGCTTTATTCTTTACATTTCAAATCTACGGAGATTTTTCCGGTTATTCTGATATAGCAATAGGAACTGCACGGTTATTTGGATTTAATTTAATACAAAATTTTAAATTCCCATATTTTTCAAGAGATATTGCAGAATTTTGGAGAAGGTGGCATATTTCACTTTCAACCTGGTTTCGTGACTACCTATACATTCCGTTGGGTGGTAGCCGGGGAGGAACCTGGATGAAAATCAGAAACATCTTTATAATATTTATGGTAAGTGGACTTTGGCATGGTGCAAATTGGACTTTTATTACCTGGGGCTTATTAAACGCAATTTATTTTTTACCATTATTGTTACTCAAAAAAAACAGAGTTAACATAAATACGGTTGCAGAAGGTAGATATTTACCGAATCTTAAAGAGTTTTTTCAAATGGGAACAACTTTTGGTTTAACCGTTTTGGCTTGGATCTTATTTAGAGCAGAAAATATTGGTCACGCTTTAAGTTATTTATCAACTATTTTTTCTAAATCACTATTAACAATTCCACATTTTACAGGAATTAAACACGCTTTAATGCAAGTAATACCAATATCAATATTTATCATCATTGAATGGATTGGCAGGAATGAAGAGTTTGCAATTGCAAAAATAGGCTTGAACAGTAAGAGGTGGATAAGGTGGAGTTGGTATACTTTTATTATATTTTTAATTGGGTTGTACATGCAAACAGTTGAAACGCCCTTTATTTATTTTCAATTTTAAAGTAATTATGACAGATTTAAAGAAGTTTATAAAGTTAATTTTTCTTTTCATTCCATTTACAATTTTATTGTATTCCATTT
>JALWSS010000205.1:0-32563 GCA_026993525.1 Saprospiraceae bacterium | reverse complement strand
TTATTTTTATTTCAAATCAAATTATTCCTTTTCAATTTTTAAAGCCAAATATTAATTATAAAATCGGCTCTTATGGACACATGTATTCCAGAATAAGAGACATATCGAATTATGAAAATGTAGATATTTTATTTTTAGGGTCATCACACACTTATCGTGGTTTTGATACAAGAATTTTCAAAAAACACAATTTAAAATGTTTTAATCTTGGGTCTAGTTCGCAAACCTTTATTCAAACAGATGTATTGCTTCAAAGATATTTAGATTACATCAATCCTAAATTAATAATTTTTGAAGTTTCACCTATGATTTTTTCATCTGATGGGATAGAATCCTCTCTTGACTTAATTGCAAATGACAAAATAGATATACTTACCTTAACTAAATTAATAAATTGGAGCAATATCAAAACAATTAATACTGCAATAATAGCGTTCTATAGAAAATTTTTGAAGTTAGATGATAATTTTGTCGAACCAGTAAAAAAATATGACGATACATATATACCGGGAGGATATGTTGAGAAAGAAATTAAACATTTTAAACCCAAGAAATTTGATAAACAAGAAATTGTTTTCAAAAAAAGTCAGGTTGAATCTTTTCAGAGATGCATTAATTACATTCACTCAAAAAATATAAAAACAATATTGGTTCAAGCACCCATTTCAAAATCATTATACTCTTCTTATGTTGATATTCAGTTTTTTAATGATACTATGCTTAAGTATGGAGAGTATTATGATTTTAATAAAATATTACAAATGGATGATTCAATTTATTTTGCAGATTCACATCACTTAAATCAAAATGGTGTTAAAATTTTTAATGAGAAACTAATAGACTTACTTAAAAATGATATAGAAAAAATACGAACGTACAACAGTGCACATAAATCATTGGGCACAAGTGATTAAAGTGAAATTTATAGTAACTATACTCATAGAGATTTGATTTGGGAAAATTTTTAATTTGTGGTGTAGATTTACAACCAACCATAGAAGAGATTCAAGAATTGAGGAGGATTCAGAAGAAAGACCATTTTCATCGCCAGCGTTTTCTCAAGGCGGCTGCTTTATTGCCGTCCCTCCAAGTACTAAGCCCACCTGCACTCAAAGTCCCCCAACATAAAACACAATTAATTTCAATTCCCCCCCCTCACTCCACCACCACCGGCAAAAAGGACTTGCTGCCGGCCGGTGTTTTGATGCTGGTTTTCAGGTTTTGGCCGCCGGGCAGGAGGATGGTGACCCAGTATTCGGGGGCGTCCAGGGTGTTGAAGGTGCAGAGGCCGGTGGAGGAGGTGCTGCACTGAAAGGCGATGGGGTCGCCGTATTGCTGGAATTGTTCGTGGGTGAAGAGGAAGACGGCGGCACCGGCAATGGGGTCGGTGCTTTCACAGAAGGGGTCCAGGGCCGGGTTGCAGCGGCTTACACGCACTTCCAGTTGGGCGTAGTTGGGGGCGGGCACCTCGCCGGGGTTTTCGTGTTTGGCGCAAGCCGAAAGAAGAAGAAAAAGCATGGCCAGTGGGGCGGCATTGCGCAGCGAGGAAAAGCAAAAAGTACTGTGTAAACGGCTCATCATGTCTGGCAGGTTTTGAACGGTTGCCCGGCCCAACGAAAATTCGCTCTAATAAAATTACCTTTGGGCCATGAACCAGCGGCAGCTCAACGAAAAGATCTTATTCGGACTGAAGGTAAAACATTTGCGGCTTCAGCACCAACTCAACTTCGCTGATTTTGCGAAGCAGACGGGCATGTCGGTTTCTTACCTGAATGAAATTGAGAAGGGGAAGAAATACCCCAAGCCCGACAAGCTGCGGCTGATAGCCGGGGCGCTGGGCGTTTCGGAGGAAGAACTACTGCACCCCGAAACCGACAAACACCTGCAGCCGGTGGTGGAATTGCTGAACTCGAATTTCCTGAGTGAGTTGCCGCTGGATCTTTTCGAAATTGACCTGTCGAAGGTGGTGGAGATCATTGCCAATGCCCCGTTAAAGGTGGGGGCTTTTATTTCTACCCTGGTGGAACTGGCCCGGAATTACGCCCTGGCAGAGGAGCATTTTTACCTCGGGGCGCTGCGCTCTTATGTGGAGTTGCACAACAATTATTTTGAAGACCTGGAGTTTGCAGCGCTGGAGTTCAGTAAAAAGCACGGCCTGGAGCAATCGGAAAAGATCCGGGTGTACAACCTCGAAAACCTGTTGAAGGAGGAATACGGCTACACCATTGTGGACGACGGGCTGAAAGACATCCCCGAACTGCACGGGGTGCGGGCCGTCTTCATTCCGACGAAGAAAAAACTGCTTTTGGCCCCGGGCCTGACGGATGTGCAAAAGGCTTTTCAGTTTGGGAAGGAACTGGGCTTCAATTACCTGAAGCTGAAAGCGCGGGCTTTCACTTCCAACCTGCTGCGCATCAACTCCTTCGAGGAAGTGCTCAGCCATTTCAAAGCCAGCTATTTTTCCTGCGCCATCCTGATCAACCAGGCGGCTTTTGTGTCGGATATGCGCACGTTCTTCAATTTGCACAAATGGGAAGCGGCGCGGCTCCAGCAAATGCTGCACAAATACCTGGCTTCGTCGGAAATGATCTTTCAGCGCATGACCAATGTACTGCCCCGCTTTTTCGACCTGGACAAACTCTTTCTGTTGCGCTTTGTGCACAAGCCCTCCAACGGCAACTACAAACTGGACACGGAGTTGCACTTCAGCATTCAGCACCAACCACACGCCAATGCGCTGCACGAGCACTATTGCCGGCGCTGGCTGTCGGTGGGCCTGCTTTCCGATCTTCAGAAACTGCAAATGGAGGGCAAAGGCAGCGGTGAATTGCTGGGCGTTCAGCGCTCTCGCTTTCTGAAAACCCAGGAAGAGTACCTCTGTTTCACCGTGGCCCGCAAGGCTTTTCCCGATGAGGACAAAAACGTGAGCATCACCGTGGGCATCCTCAACGATGAAACTTTGAAGAAGAATGTGGCTTTCGTGGACGACAACCGGATTCCTTTCCGGGTAGTGAACACCACCTGCGAGCGCTGCTCACTGGAAGACTGCAAAGAGCGGGCGGCGGCGCCCAAAGTGGTTGCGGAGAGGAAAAAGCGGAAAGCCACCCTGATGGCGCTGGAAAAATTGCTCAAAGAATCCTGAGCAGCTGCTCACCCCGCCCAACCTTCCCTGTCAAGACTTCGGTATTGGATGGCCTCTGCCAGGTGCTCCACTTTGATATCAGCACTGCCGGTGAGGTCGGCACTGGTGCGTGCCACCTTCAGAATGCGGTCGTAAGCCCTTGCTGACAGCTGTTGCACTTCCATGGCTTTTTTCAGCAAGGTGGTACCCGCCTGATTGAGCTTGCACACCTCGCGCACCAGCCTGCCGGGCATTTGCGCATTGCAAAAAATGCCGGGGTATTCCCTGAAGCGCTCCTCCTGTATTTTCCTGGCCCTGACCACTCCTTCGGCAATGTCCTTGCTGGTGCGTGCCGGCAGGTCGTGGCTGGACAGTTCATCGTAGGATACGGGGGTCACCTCTACGTGCAGGTCGATGCGGTCGAGCAGGGGGCCGGAGATTTTGCTGAGGTAGCGCTTCACCACGCCGGGTCCGCAAACGCAGTCCTTGGTGGGGTGGTTGTAATAGCCGCAGGGGCAGGGATTCATGGAAGCGATGAGCATGAAATTGGCCGGGTAATCCACTGAAATTTTTGCCCGGGAGATGGTCACCCGGCGCTCTTCCATGGGCTGGCGCAGCACCTCCAGCACCGAGCGTTTGAACTCCGGCAACTCGTCCAGGAAAAGCACGCCGTTGTGGGCCAAGGATATTTCTCCGGGCATGGGGTTGGAGCCACCGCCCACCAGCGCCACATCGCTGATGGTGTGGTGCGGAGCGCGGAAGGGTCGCTGCGCAATGAGCGAAGCATTTGACGGCAATATGCCGGCTACCGAATGAATCTTGGTGGTGTCCAGCGCCTCAAAGAGTGTAAGCGGCGGCAGGATGGTGGGCATGCGCCGGGCCAGCATGGTTTTGCCGGCACCGGGCGGACCGATCAGGATGGCGTTGTGGCCGCCGGCAGCAGCCAATTCCAGGGCCCGCTTCACATTGTCCTGTCCTTTTACGTCGGAAAAATCAACGGTGAAAACTTCCTGGTTGTGGGAAAACTCTTCACGGGTATCCACTTTGGTGGGTTTGAGCTCTATCTCTCCTTCAAGGAAAGAAACAGCCTCGGAAAGAGAACTCACGCCGTACACCTCCAGTTTGTTCACAATGGCTGCTTCCCTTGCGTTTTCCTTCGGTAAAATGAAGCCTTTGAAGTTCTCCTTCCGGCTCTGGATGGCGATGGGCAAGGCCCCCTTGATGGGCCGCAAGGTACCATCCAGCGACAGCTCTCCCATGATGATGTACTTGTCCAGTTCTTCCGACTCCATCTGCCTGGTGGCAGCCAGCACCCCAATGGCTATGGGCAGGTCATAGGCTGAACCTTCTTTGCGGATGTCCGCAGGGGCCAGGTTGACGGTAAGCTTGAGGCGACTCATGTCATAACCGCAGTTTTTCACTGCCGCCTCTATTCGCTGAAAGCCTTCTCTAACCACGCTGTCCGGCAAACCTACCAGGAAGTAAAACGGGCCGTTTCCACTGTAGGGGCCGCCGGCATTTACTTCCACAGTGATCGTTCTGGCATCAACACCGTGGACAGCGCTGGCGTATGTTTTGACGAGCATAGTGTCTGTTTTTCATTGGTGAGCTAAAGATACAACTTCAGTGTACCCCGAAAACATCAGTGTCTCAATCTTTTCACTTTGTACGTTTACTAAACCTTTGGAGGTTTAGTAAACGTGGGGTTGATTGATGGAAAGAAATTTATCAGAACAAGGTAGCCGGCGGCAGCCAGGGCTCGTGCAGTCTGGGGGAGTTGTTGGACGGGTAATTCACCTCTGTGGAAACGGGGTACATATCGAATATGCCATCCGGCGGGCTGTGGAGGTATTCTTGCAGCTGTTCCGGGTGATCCTCCATGAGCCATTTCCATTGAGCGTCTTTGTCTGGAAGCACCACGGGCATTCGGTCGTGCACCACGCTGATTTCTTTGTTGGGAGTGGTGGTCAGGATGGAAAAACTCCGGAGCCGGTTTTTGCCGTCGGTCCATTCATCCCAGATTCCGGCAAAAAGGAGCAGGTTGCCGTTGCGAAGAAAAATCCGGTAAGGCACTTTTTTGCCATCCACCTTTTTCCATTCGTAAAAACTATCGGCAGGCACCAGACATCGCCTGCGCTGAAAGGCCCGCCTGAAGGCCGGTTTTGAGGCCACCGTCTCGCTGCGGGCATTGATGAATTTACCGGTAGGCTTGCCGGTTTTGTCCCAAAAGGGCACCAGTCCCCAGGTCATCATTTTCAGATGGGTGGGGTCGTCGTTGGCAATGACCGGGGTTTGCTGGGTGGGAGCGATATTGAAACTGGGCTCTGGAGCTTCGTCAATTTCAAGGAAGGGTAGTTGCTGTTGCAGTTTGTCCCTGGAAGTAACCAATGAGAATCTTCCGCACATAACTTGCTTCGTCTAAGGGTTTAGTGTTTGTCCGCCTGAAACAAAAACATGCAAAGGGGTTATACACATTTTGAAAAGGGTCATACCTCTGAATGCGTCAAAACCAGGCTTTTATGAAGAACAGTTTTCAACCGGCACTGTTGAATTTTCCGTTGGAACATTTGGTCTTTGCCAACGTCTGTCCACAACATTCGCGTACCCATAAAACTGACGGGTACACTTAAGAGTGTTCGCATGTGAAATACACACCACTTACCAACAATTCAGCGCTACTTCTCAAGGGTCCGGGTTGTGTTTTTTTTCCCGTTGAAGTGTTTTCAACGCTGTGTGTATAAGGCTGGTTTTTCAGGGCTAAAGATGTGGACAAGTTGTGAATGAACACCGCTCAATTCTTGAAAACGAAATTTCCGAATCAAGCCGGGGAAATCTTCCCACAAATCCACAGCGCTAATAATAATAGCAGGGAAAATAAATTTAAAAAATTATAAATTATTACACTGTTGCTGAAAAATGAGTTTGCCCCGGCAAGTTGAAACAAATTAGTTTTGCCAGATTCACTCAAACTGAACACAAGCCTTTCAAAATGGAACAGACCCTGCTTCCCAAATCTATTAGAATCTGGCTGTTTGCCGGTGTTGTGATGGTTTTCTTTCAGGTAGTCATTGGTGGTGTCACACGACTGACCGACAGTGGTTTGTCCATCACGGAGTGGGCGGTCATTCAGGGCACCATCCCGCCGCTCAACGAGCCAGAATGGCAGGACGCTTTCGACAAATACAAAGTGGCCGCCAAAAAGCAGTACGAGACCCTGCATGCCGACATGGGCCTCTCTGAGTTCAAAGTCATCTTTTTTTGGGAATACCTGCACCGCCTTTGGGCCAGGCTGATGGGGTTCGTTTTTCTGTTCCCGTTCTTATACTTCTATTTCAAAAAAATGTTACCGAAGTGGCTGCTAAAAAGACTGGGTATCGTGATCGCTTTGGCAGCCCTTGCGGCCATCTTCGGTTGGATCATGGTGAAGAGCGGCCTCAACAACGACAAACGCACCTGGGTGAGTGCCTATAAGCTGGTCATACATCTCGGCATCGCCAGCACTTTGTTTGGTTATTTGTTCTGGACCTGGATGTTGGCTGCCGTTCGTGTTGAAAAGCTGAAAACTTCTGTTTCGCTTCGCAAAACGGGGTACTGGTTGTTGGGCATCCTGCTGGTTCAAATCCTGTTTGGTGGATTGATGGCCGGCATGCGGGCCGGTTTGATCCACCCGCATTTTCCCATGTTTGTTGAAGGCAGCCGCCTGTGGAACGCCCTCGCAGCCAATTTTTCAACGGATATGGAACAGCTGATTGATTACGAACCGAACCTCTTTGCCAAGGCGGTGGTGCAGGTGTTGCACCGGCTCACTGCATGGGCCTTGCTCTTGCTGGGAGTGATGTTTTCTTTTAAGTCATTCAAAGCTGCGCTCTCACGGCGCTTCAACAGGGGCGTTGCCCTGTTCACATCGCTGTTGATAATCCAGCTTTTGTTGGGGATTTTCACAGTTATCAACAGTATCGGACGGATTCCTGTATCCTGGGGCGCCTTGCATCAGGCAACTGCCCTTGCGCTCCTGGCTTCCTTGCTTTATTGTATCTTTCTATCAAGGGAGCCGGAAACAAATAGTACCTGATCAAAGGGAAGGGTATCTGATAATAATAAAAAAAAACTCTGTATAACTCATTGTTTTTTAATGTATTGTTCCTCATTCAAGAAAATCATGTCAGTTTGGTAAATGAACTATTTCTATGTGTCAGGATTTACACACAGCCCCTTTTGGGGAAGCCATGCTTCGTGGAAAAAAGTATCTATTTCAATTGATCGAATGTGTTAAAGCTTGTGTGTTATTGCTTTTTGAAAATGTGGATATTCACAAGTGTGGAAAATTGTGTGGAAAAGCGATGTTCAGGCCTGTTTCTGATTTTGATCCATTGCAACAAAAGGGGGGGTGTATTTTCGATTCTGAAAATCTTATCCAATTGCCGAAGGATAAATCTCAATTGCTGAGACGGTTTTAAAGAACTATTTTTGCGCAAACTACGACAACAGCTTCATGCAGTACGAGATCATTGAAGATGGCGGATTCAAGTACATTGAAACCAAAGGTGGCGATACCACCCTTGTGTTGCTGCATGGTTTGTTCGGTGCACTCAGCAACTTTTCCGGCATTCTGAACAACTTCGGTTCCAAATACAACGTGGTGGTGCCCATCCTGCCCATTTACGACCTGCCACTGCACAAGCTTTCGGTAACGGGGCTTGTGGACAACCTGGCCAAATTCATAGACTACAAGGGATACGACAAGATTCATGTGCTTGGCAATTCGCTGGGTGGGCACATTGCTTTGCTTTATTCCATTGCCTATCCCGAGAAAGTGGCTTCCATCACTTTGACCGGCAGTTCCGGATTGTTTGAATCAGCCATGGGGTCCACCTTTCCGAAGAGGGGCAATTACGAATACATCAAAAAGAAAACGGAAGATACCTTTTACGATCCCAAAGTGGCCACCAAAGAACTGGTGGATGAGGTTTTCGATATCGTAAATGACCGAAACAAGGGCATTCGGGTGATCGTGACCGCCAAGAGCGCCGTCCGGCAAAATCTTCGGGATAAACTCCACCTCATCAAAGCTCCCACCTTGTTGATCTGGGGAAAAGAAGACAAGGTGACTCCGGCATTTGTAGCCGATGAATTTCACAAACTCATCGAAAATTCCAGGCTCTATTTCGTCGAAAAATGCGGCCATGCACCCATGATGGAGCACCCCGATCAGTTCAACCAGATTCTCGAGTCATTTTTGAAGGAAGTAAGTGCTACCAGCGAAAACAAGCAGGTGAGCACCTGAGCTACTTTTTCAGGTCTTTGCAGGCCCTGTAAAGGTCTTTCCACTCTGACCGTTCCTTTACCACTGTTTCCAGGTACTCTTTCCAGATGGGTTCGTCCTGTGATGGATCTTTGACGATGGCACCTTCCATCATGGCTGCCAGGTCATGGGCTTTGATGACCCCATCACCAAAATGCACGGCCAGGGCCTGGCTGTTGTGCACTACAGAAATGGCCTCGGCGGTACTCAGGGTGCTGGATGGGACTTTCAGGCGCATTTTCCCGTCGGCTGTTTTTCCGCTTCGCAATTCCCGGAAGATGGTTACCAGTCGCTGAATTTCTTTCACCGGTGCTGATCCGGCCGGCAGGTCCAGCGATTTGCCTATGCTTTCCACACGGCTTTTCACAATTTGCACTTCTTCTTCAAAACTTTCCGGCAGGGGCATCACCACAGTATTGAACCTTCTTCGCAAAGCGCTTGAAAGTTCGTTGATCCCTTTGTCCCGGTCGTTGGCGGTGGCTATCACGTTGAATCCTTTCTGCGCCTGCACCTCGGTGTTCAGTTCCGGAACCGGAAGTATTTTCTCAGAAAGAATGGTGATCAATGCATCCTGAACCTCGGAAGGAATCCTGGTCAGTTCTTCCACCCTTGCAATTTTTCCCTCTTTCATGGCCACCATCACCGGACTCGGCACCATTGCTTTTTCGCTTGGGCCTTCCGATAGCAGGCGTGCATAGTTCCATCCGTATTTCAGCGCCTCTTCGGCAATACCGGAGGTGCCTTGTACCAGCAGGTGGGAGGTGCCGCTGACAGCAGCTGCCAGGTGTTCCGACACCCAGGTTTTGGCCGTACCCGGAACGCCCATCAGCAACAAAGCCCGGTCAGTAGCCAGGGTAGCCACTGCCACCTCTATCAGTCTGCGGTTCCCGAAATACTTGGGTTGAATATCGGTACCGTCTTCAAGCTTCCCTCCCATGACGTAGGTGACAACAGCCCAGGGGCTGAGCTTCCAGTTGAGCGGTTTTGGTTTGTCATCAAGGCTGGCCAGGGCCTTTAATTCATGTGCATAGGCCTGCTCGGCAGATGGTCTGAGGGTTGTATTCTTTGTGGTCTTGGCCATGCTTGTAAAGGTCGTTTGCCGAAGGAAATTACAAAAGGTGAATTAATACTACGTAAAGTAAATCAAGAGCGCATTGCAAAAACCCCATTTTCGTAAAAAACCATGTTTTTGTTCGCTAAGCCAATTCCCGATCCCGTTCCTAATCCCGAAATTCTTAGGGATTTGGGGCGGGACCGACTTCGGGGGGGTAAATATTCAAATATTACTCAATTAATTTAACCCACGTTTACTAAACCTCCAAAGGTTTGGTAAACGTCCAAACTTCTCTCAACTTCTCCAAACCTCTCTGAACAAATGAGTAACCCACGTTTACTAAACCTCCAAGGTTTGGTAAACGTCCCAATGTATTTTAGAAGCCTGTCATTTGTATAGCCAGGTTTTTTCTCTAAACAAGCTGAATCTCTAACTTTGTCAATCCTCTTGAACCTCCAAAACACTGTGGGTAGAGCAGGGCAATTTTATTGTAATTCCCTAAGCAGCGCATGGCTTCCAAAAAAAACAAGAACCAGTTATCACTCAATTTCCCCGATAAAGACAGGCGGATTCCCAAGCTCATTGGATTGGTGCTGTTGTTTTTGGCTGCCTATCTGTTTGTAGCTTTTACCTCGTATTTGTTCACCTGGCGCAGTGATTACGACGATGTAAACAGCCTCAGCCTGTCAGAGCTGTTGATTGGCGACACCTTTGATCCGGCAAACCTGCTGGGAAAACTGGGAGCCATAGTTTCCAACACTATCTTCTGGTGGGGCATCGGATTAAGTTCCTTTATTTTTATCTACCTGCTGGTGATTTACGGAATTGCCCTCATCAAAGAGCGCCCGCTGGTAAAGCTTTTACCTTCGCTTCGCAATTCCCTGATCCTGGCCTTGTTGCTTTCAGTTTTTTTGGAATTTGTCTTTGGCGACGCTGAATTTCCCTGGGGCGGTGCCATTGGTGAGGTTATCAGCGAATGGATGACGGGACTGGTAGGAGTGGCCGGAATGACCATCCTCTTCCTGTTTTTGGTGGTGGGAGTATTGATTTGGCGAATCAACCCGGATTTCAACAACTGGACCCCACATGATGCCTGGGCTGATTTTAAACTCAGGTTTCAGGAATTTATGAGCCAGCCATTCGGTGCTGCCAAAAAGAAAACGGCCGCCGCCACTACTGATGGTGTAGCTATTGCGCAGCGACCCAAAAAAGAGAGAACTGCTCCAGGTAAAGACAACGATGAAGGAGGATTTACCAAAGTGGAGCCGTCGGGTTCCAAAAAAGAGAAGCCAAAGCCCTTGCGTCCGGGTGATTCTGAATTTGAAGTGGAAGATACCACGGCCAAACCTTCGGATTCAACTGCCACCACTGCCTCAGCCGTTCCCGGCCAGCAGGCATCGCTTTTCCCCGATCTGGCGGTGGCCGACGACACCAAGAATTTCACCGAGCCTTACGATCCAACCCTTGAGCTTTCTTCTTATGAGTATCCGGTTTTGGCTTTGTTGAAAGATTACAACGACCGGAAATTTGAAATTGACAGGACTGAACTGGAGGCCAACAAAGACCAGATCGTTGAGACGCTCCTCAATTATAAGATCGAGATCACCAAAATCCGGGCGACGATTGGCCCGACCGTCACCCTTTATGAAATTGTTCCGGCTCCCGGCGTCAGAATATCCCGGATCAAAAACCTGGAAGACGACATAGCTTTGAGCCTGGCTGCATTGGGCATCCGAATCATTGCCCCAATTCCGGGGCGTGGTACCATCGGTATTGAGGTTCCGAACAAAAACAAGCAGATTGTCGCCCTGAAGGAACTGCTGATGTCGGAAAAGTTCAAACGGGCGAAGATGGATCTTCCCATCGCACTTGGGAAAACCATTGCCAATGAAGTGTATGTGGTTGACCTGGCCAAGATGCCTCACCTTTTGATTGCCGGCGCCACCGGTCAGGGTAAATCGGTAGGTATCAATGCCATTCTGCTTTCCATTTTATACAAGAAACACCCCTCTCAGGTTAAGCTGGTTTTGATTGACCCCAAGAAGGTTGAGCTATTCCCCTTCTCAAAGTTGTACAAGCACTTTCTGGCGGTGTTGCCCGACCAGGAAGAGCCCATCACTACCGAAACCAACAAGGTTGTACACACCCTCAATTCGCTGACCATTGAAATGGAGGAGCGCTACAACCTGATGAAAAAGGCCCATGTCCGGAACATCACGGAATACAACGAGAAATTCGTAGCCCGGAAACTGAATCCTGAAAATGGGCACCGCTTTTTGCCTTTCATCATTTTGGTAATTGACGAGTTTGCCGATCTGATCATGACTGCCGGTAAAGAAATTGAACTGCCCATCGGGCGTCTGGCGCAATTGGCCCGGGCGGTTGGTATTCACCTGATCATTGCAACGCAGCGTCCTTCGGTAAACATCATCACCGGTGTGATCAAAGCCAATTTCCCCGCAAGGATTGCCTTCAAGGTGTCGGCAAAAGTTGACTCACGCACCATATTGGACGCCAGCGGAGCAGAACAACTGGTTGGGCGTGGTGATATGTTGTTCTCTGTTGGAGGGGATATGATCCGTCTGCAATGCGCTTTTGTGGATACCCCGGAAGTCGAGAATGTGATCAAGTTCATTGCTGACCAACAGGGCTATCCGGAACCCTTCCTGTTGCCTGAATACCATGGCGATGAAGACGGCATGACTGAGCCCGGTGCCATTGATATGAATGACCTGGACGATTTGATTCACGATGCCGCCAGATTGGTTGTTCAAAGCCAGCACGGATCAACCTCCATGATCCAGCGGCGATTGAAACTTGGCTACAACAGGGCAGGCCGCATCATGGACCAACTCGAAGCACTTGGCATCGTAGGCCCCGCTGAAGGTAGTAAACCCCGGGAAGTTTTGGTTTACGATGAAATGGAGTTGGAACGATATTTGAAAGATTTTCTTAATAGGAAATAGGAGGCAAATTCCTTGGCTACGTGTAAGATTCGTCAAGGAACAAAATCAAGCCCGAATGACAATGGTCGTTCGGGCTTTTCCTATTCTTCAATGAACGGATATTCCACATCGCATAAGAACAATCCATGGGCCGGTACACTCCAGCTCTTTTTGATGGGACTTTGCTCTTCCAGGGCTTTTCGGATGTCCTCTACCCGGACTTTTCCCAGCCCTGCATTGATACAAGCACCAACGATGAGCCGGACCATTCCACGGAGGAAACGGTTTGCACTGATGTGAAAAGTCAATCCGTTGCCATCATCATTGATGACCCACTCTGCCTGTTTTAGCTCGCATTCCATTGTTTTTGCGTCGGAATTGGTCTTGCAGAATGGGGCAAATTCATTGTAGGCCCTGAGAAGGCTGGCTACTTCTGATAGTTTTTCCAAATCCAGTTTGTCGTAAAAGGGAAAGTGCCAGGCAAGGTCGTATCTGAAAGGGTCTTTGAATCTGGTGATGTAGTAGTTATAGCTCCTTTCTGTGGCATCGAACCTTGCATGGGCATCATTGGGCACCTCAATTATTTTTTTGATCACAATGTCTTCATCCAGGAATTTATTGACCCTTCTTAGAAAGCCTTCGGGAAATTCTGCCTCGAAATCAAAGTGCATGTAGTACCTGGAAGCGTGAACACCGGTATCTGTTCTTCCACAACCCACTACTTCTTCCACTCCCAGGATGGTAGAAAAAGCCTGTTGTATGGCTTCCTGCACAGACGGTGCATTCTTTTGTATTTGCCATCCGTGATAGTTGGTTCCCCGGTATGCTAATTCGGCAAAGTATCGCATGGCTGAAAGGTATTCATTTCCTGAAAACAAAAATGCACCTGCGACCATTCGCAAGTGCATTTCATACCTTTCGCAGTGTCAAAATCAGTTCAGTACTGCACTGTCTTTGGCAATGTAAGCAGCATACAACCAGGCTGCTCCGGCCAGCATCAGGTCTTTGAGCATGTTGGTCATAGAAACTGCCTGTTGCATTTCATCCTCTGCCCCAAGACCTTTGGCGTGCACCAGAAGAGCCGTCAGAATCAGAAATACGCCGAGCAGGAAAGTGGCCAGCTTGTCCATTTTTCCGATCAGCATACTTACCACGGCAGCAAGGAGGGCTACACCGGTGAGGTAAACCACGATGGTGCCTCCGAATGGGGCCATACCTGCCATGGCGTCTGCATTGGTGAAGTGCATGATGCCAAACATGGCAAATGGGAGTGCAAACAAGTACTTACCGAGTTTGAGTAAGGTGTCCATAATAGATGTTGTTGGTTAACAATTGAATATTGATGTAGCTACATCAATGAGGAGGTGAATATAATTCAAATTTTAAATATCCCGGTGTACCTGGGATATTGTTTTGCATGTCGGGTCCCGGCAGGGATAAAAGTGAAGTTATTCTTTGTTTTTTGAAATATTCTTTAGTCCCCTGAAAAAGTCATTTTACGTTGGAGTCGAGTGCAAATGAAGTTGGTTGATCCCGATGCCGATGCAGATAACTATCGGCATCGGCATCAACCTCTCTCAACCCCTCTCAACCTCCCGGGCTTGTCCAGGGATCAACCCCTCTCAACGAATGAGGGCACTGAAGAAAGTGCGCTCATTCTTAAACCGGTTTATTGTCCATCCTGTTTTGCGAAGACCTTCTTCAAAAGCGCTGTGGTTCTTGCTGAGATGTTGGTCCTGATGTTTAGTTCTTCTTCCTGAACTTTGGAGAACAGCCCGGCCAGGGCTTGTTGTGTTACGTAGTCATCGAGGTCGGGGTTTGCCTTTTCAACGAAGGGAATTTTGTTGTAGGTGTTCACGGCATCAGCCCAGTACTTACGGGCGTTGAACTTATCGAGGGATTCCACTATGACGGGATTGAATTGATTGTACAGTTGATCGTAGGTTGCAGATTTCAGGTATTTGGTTGCAGCATCTTTATCACCCATCAGGATGTCCAGGGCATCTGTAAAAGTCATGTTGCGGATGGCAGATACAAATATGGGTTTGGCTTTGCCGGCTGCATCTTCCGCCCCTCTGTTGATCTTTTCCACAATTACTTCTTCCACGTTGCTGAAGCCTGGAATCGGTCTGAGTTTCTGTGCTACCTTTTCTGCCTCAGGCGGCAGCCCTATTTTGTAAGGACTTTTGTAGTATCCATCCCTGGCAGAAAGCGCATCGCTTCCTTTTGAAATACCAATTTCCAAAGCTTGTTTCAGACCATTGGCAATATCTTCATTTGAAAGGGGGCTGTCTGAGAGGGATTCAAGTGTTCGTTGAAGTGCTGCCGGATCGCAGGAGGAAAGTACGAGCGTTGCAAGAAACAATAAGAAATACCTGGACATGATATTGGATTTGAATGATTGGCGTCATGTTGACGGTTCGGTTTCAGAAAAGTAGCGTCAGCTGTTGTCAGTTTTCTTCAGAAACTTCTTTTCCCATGTAAAATTGCAGGCATTCCTTGCAAAGGCATTTTTTGCCAAAGTTCATGCGCAGTTGCTCGCTGGTTTTTTTTAACTGCATCGTTGCTTTGCACCAGCAAGTATCGTCTTTGTAGCAAAGCATGGGTTTGTTGCATCTTGCGCATTTCCGGGTAAATGTTTCACTTGACTCCACCCATACTTTGTCCACTTTTCCGCCCAGCGGTGGGTTGAATTTGGTAACCCTCACTTTTAAACCAGACAAGGATTTGAACTGGTATTTGATACGCTGGCTGATGGTTTCGGCCAGGGTTTCGAGCAGGTTCACCTTTTTCTTCATCACCGCCTCGCAGATCAGGTACACCGTTTCGTAGTTGATCGTTTTTTCGAGTTCATCTGACGATGCAGCCGCAGTGGTAGATGTTTCCAGGTAAACATCCACCTGAAAATTGTTGCCGGTAATTTGCTCTTCTTCGTAAAATCCGTGGCAGGCAAAAAAGTGCATGCCTTCTATTGCGATCAATGCCATTTCAATAGGTTGGAAAAGGTAAATCGGTAAAAGCTCAAAAGTAGAAAAGAAAAGGGCGCCGGCACCAATGCTGAAATGGAAAGTCTATACCCGTTTATGTAGCTTTGTGGCTCTAAAAAAAGCCCTTCTAACGAAAATTAAAACCATGCAAAATCCGATGAACGGAAGTGGATCAGCCACAAAAAAAGCCAAAGAAGATCGTTACCAGCACCACGATTATTACGCAATAGATGCTTTGCTTAGCGAAGAGCACCTGCTGGCAAGAGATGCAGTGCGTGATTGGGTGAAAGCAGAAGTAACTCCCATTATTGAAGATTACGCCAACAGGGCTGAGTGCCCGGTGCACCTGTTCAAAGGACTGGCAGAAATTGGAGCTTTTGGACCCAGCCTTCCTGCAGAGTACGGTTGTGGAGGCATGGATGAAATTGCCTACGGTGTTATCATGCAGGAACTCGAGCGCGGCGACAGTGGCGTCAGGTCCATGGCCTCCGTTCAGGGTTCTCTGGTAATGTATCCGATTTACAAGTTCGGAAGCGAGGAGCAACGCAAACACTATCTTCCAAAACTCGCATCCGGTGAATACATCGGTTGTTTTGGCTTGACAGAACCGGACTATGGATCCAATCCTGCCGGCATGATCACCAACATCAAAGACGATGGAGATGCCTACATCCTCAATGGGGCCAAAATGTGGATCACCAATTCCCCGGTTGCTGACATTGCTGTAGTATGGGCAAAAGATGAAGAAGGAAAAGTTCGTGGCCTGATTGTCGAAAAAGGCATGAAAGGTTTTTCAGCTCCGGAAATTCACGGGAAATGGTCATTGAGGGCATCCATCACCGGAGAGTTGATCTTTGAAGATGTACGGGTGCCCAAGAAAAACCTGCTGCCCGGCGTGGTGGGTATGCGCGGCCCCTTGTCTTGTTTGTCAAAGGCCCGCTATGGAATTGCCTGGGGTACGATCGGTGCAGCACTGGATTGCTATGATACGGCTTTGAGGTACTCAAAAGAAAGGATACAGTTTGGCAAACCTATCGGTGCTTTTCAGCTCACTCAGAAAAAACTGGCTGAGATGATTACCGAAATCACCAAAGCACAACTGATGGCCTGGAGATTGGGTACCCTGGCAAACGAAGGCAAAGCGACTCCCGCACAAATCAGTATGGCCAAGCGCAACAATGTTTACACAGCCCTGACAGTTGCCCGAGAGGCCCGTCAGATTCTTGGCGGAATGGGCATCACCAATGAATACCCCATTATGCGCCACATGATGAACCTGGAAACAGTGCTGACTTATGAAGGTACGCACGACATTCATTTGCTGATCACAGGTCTGGATGTAACCGGATTCAACGCCTTTAACTGATGCGGTAGGTGTTTTGTAATACCGGGGTGCAACCAGCAAACTAATTGACTGTTGTTTGCGTTAGAAGCTCCGCACCAATGTTCATAAATAATCGAACTATGAAGCGTTCGGCTTTCTTGTTTTTTCTTTTCTTTCTTTCTGCCAAAGTTCTGGTTGCACAGGATGAGCCCATTCAGCTCATAAATCCTTCTTTTGAAGGAATCCCGCAAGATGGTGTTCAGGGAGGTACCTTGCCTACCGGTTGGTACGACTGTGGCTTTGCTGGTGAAACAGCACCCGATGTGCATCCTCAACCGGACGGTGGAAACTTTATGGTTACCAAACCAGCTTACGACGGTGAGACCTATATCGGAATGGTAGTTCGGGAAAACGACACCTGGGAAATGATTTCCCAAAGGCTTTCTTCTCCACTTGTTGGTGGCAAGTGTTACGAATTCAGCATCCACCTCTGCCGATCGGAATTATACCGCAGCCCAAGCCGTATCACCAATGAGGATGTGAACTACACCAATCCTGCAAAACTCCGAATCTGGGCCGGTAACGGATATTGCAACAGAGCAGAGCTACTTGCTGAAAGCTCAGCCATTATTAACACAAGGTGGTTGGAATACAACTTTAAGTTTGAGCCCGGGAAAACTTATACCCACATTGTGCTCGAAGCATTTTACCGCACACCTACACCGTTTCCCTACAATGGAAATGTCCTGATAGACAATGCCTCCGCTATTTTTCCAATTCCCTGCAACATTGAAAGACCGGAAGTCGTGGATAAAGTGCCTCCCGTTGTCCCTGATACACCCGGTACGCCTCAGCCCCCGGTCGTAAAAAAACCAGCCCCTGACGAACCTGTGGTTCAGAGCAAAAAGGAGAAAATCCTCAAGGAACTGGACAAAGACAAGATTAGGGAAGGTCAGACGATCCGTATTGATAAACTTTATTTCAAAGCCGATAGTTCCAGCATTACGGAACAAAGCTATCCGGTACTCGATGAGATTTACGAATTCCTCGTTGAGAACCCATCGGTGGTTGTTGAGATCGGGGGGCATACCAATGGCATTCCCTCCCCCGAATACTGTGACAAACTATCCACAGAAAGAGCCAAAGCGGTTGCTGATTACCTGATTCTGAAAGGAATAGATTCCAGCCGGCTGAAATACAAAGGTTACGGGAAGCGGAAACCCATTGACACCAACCGCACAGCAGCCGGTCGAAAACGAAATCAACGAGTCGAAATAAAAATTCTGAGCCTCAACGGTTAGGTTTTGGGAAATAACTGACCGACAAAGCGCCTGAAGTATCAAATTCTTCAGGCGCTTTTTTTTGACTAATTTTTTGAATGTGAAAAGAACCACTGCATAAATTCCGGTTCTGCAAAAGCCCCATCCCAGGAGTTGTGATCGTAGTCAGGGTATTCAGTGTATTTGACCTTCGCTCCGCAACGCTTCAGTGCTGCAACCATTTTTCTCGAATTTTCAACCGGCACCACACTGTCCACTGTTCCGTGAAAAACCCAAACGGGCGTATCCTTGAACAGGCAAGGAAGCAGGCTGTTGCCTCCTCCGCAAATGGGCGCAGCAGCAGCAAAGCGGTCCGGTTGCCGGGCAAGCAGATCGAAAGTGCCGAAGCCCCCCATAGACAATCCGGCCAGGTATTGCCGCTTTGCATCAACAGCCTCTGTTCTTAGCAGGGTATCCAGCAATGCAATAACCAGCTTCATGGATGGTTCCGGGTCTTCGGGAAAATTGATTTTCCAGTTGCGTTCCGTTCGCCAGCTGCCACCAAGATCCAGCCAGGACCAGGTTTCGTTTTTCGGACATTGTGGGAATACAACGATGCACGGAAAGCTTTTCCGGTTTTCTTCTTTCAGAAACAAGGTTGCACCGTGGGTCAGTTGCAACTCATTGTCCGAACCCCGCTCACCGGCTCCGTGGAGAAACAAAAACAAGGGGTATGATTTCGACTGGTTGTAATTCTCCGGGAAGAGTATTCTGTACGGAAGCGTATCACCTTCCAGTACAAACCACCTGGCTTCGTAATGGTCTGCGGGATTGTTCTGACCGAAAAGATGAATGGACAGGAAGCACAACATTGCGACGAAAAACTTCTTCATATCAGATGTTTAAACGGCTCTGCACTTGTGTTTCAACCATGCTTGCTCCTCTTTCGTCAGCAATGGGGCCACTTCATTGTAAACCTTTTCATGGTACTTGTTCAGCCAGTTCACTTCATTTTCCGAAAGCATTTCCAATTCTACCAGATCAAGTTCAATGGGGAACAAGGTCACAGCCTCCAACTCCAGGAATTCTCCGAAGTCCGTTTTGGGGCCTTCCTTGCACAAGGCCAGGTTTTCTATTCTGATGCCGTATTTCCCTTCTTTGTAAAGGCCCGGTTCAATGGAGGTGAGCATTCCCGGTTGAAGGGCAGTGTTGGCCCGCGGGGTGTTTGGCACAGGGGAAAAGCCCTGCGGACCTTCGTGAACGTTGAGGAAAAACCCCACGCCATGACCGGTCCCGTGGCCGTAATTCAATCCGGCTTTCCATAAGTCTATTCTTGCCAGGGTATCCAGTTGAACGCCTGTGGTTCCCTTCGGAAATTTGGCTGTGTCCAGGTTGATATAGCCTTTGAGAACGGTCGTGAAATCCTTTTTCTGCTCGGTAGTTGGTGATCCGAATACGGTAGTTCGGGTAATGTCGGTGGTTCCATCCAGGTATTGCCCTCCGCTGTCCAGCAACAACATACCGTCGTTGGTGATTTCGGCGCAGGTCTCAGGTTCCGGTTTGTAATGGACAATGGCGCCGTTGCCTTTGAATCCAACGATGGCGTCAAAACTTTCTCCAATGTAGTTATCCTGTTCAGCCCTGAAATCATTGAGCCTCTCTGCCAATTCAGCTTCGGGAACCCCGCGTTTTTCAACTTCTTTTTCTAACCAACGGTACAGCCTGAGCAATGCCACTGCATCTCTTTTCATCGTTTCTCGGATGTGGGCAATTTCCGTTTTGTTTTTAATGGCTTTTGCCGGTATTACGAGATTTTTTCCTTCGCAAACCGAAGAGGAAGGTATTGCATCAAACAACTGCTTGTTCGTTGTGGCTGCGTCAATCAGGATGGATTCATCCGGGCTGATGGAGTTGAGGTGGTTTGGAATTTCATCGTAGCCTTTCACGATGATGCCATCGGTGTTCAGGAGTCTTTTAAGTTCTTCGTCAATGTTTCCCGGCCCGGTAAAGAGGTATGCCGTTTCCTTGCCCAGGACAGCATAAGCGTAAAAAACCGGATTGCAGGCTACATCGCTTCCTCTCAAATTGAACATCCAGGCAATATCGTCGAGGGTGCTGACCAGGTAATGGGCATTGGGTCGCATTTTACTGCGCAGCATTTCCAGTTTTGAAGAACGCGATTGCCCGGCGTATTGCAATGCGTGTTCAAATACGGGCTTGTTGGGAAGAGCGGGCCTGTCAACCCACAATGCACCGATGAGATCAACACCTGTTTTCAGTTTCAAGCCTTTGGCTCCAAGACGTTTTTCAAGTCTTCTGATTTGGGAGACGGAAAACAACCTGGCATCACAACCCACGGTGCTTCCCTCTGCCAGGTTCTCGCAAATCCACTGAACATGCTCAGGTGTGTGAGGTATGTTCAGCTTGTGCAAAACCATATTGCTGTCTTTGAGCTGATCTTCCGCCTGAATGAAATACCTGCTGTCGGTCCAAAGCCCGGCGTGATCCATTGTAACCACTACGTTACCCGCTGAACCCGTGAATCCTGATATCCAGGCCCTTGATTTCCAATGGTCTGCAACGTATTCACTTTGATGGGGGTCGCTGGAGGGAATGATATAGGCGTCCAATCCGGCGGTTTTCATGGCTTTCCGGAGGCCTTGCACTTTTTCGTCGGTGGTCATTGTTTTTGGTTTTATTCCTGAATGATGTGAGTCCCCCGATCCCGAAAGCCTTCGGAATCGGGGCAAAAAGTCATTTTACGTCGGAGTAGGCTGCAAATGAAGTAGGTTTAGAGCAACCCCTCTCAACCCTCTCAACCCCTCTCAACGAATTAACAGTGCTCATGCTCGCAAAAGTCTCATTCCTGAAGTCAATCCGGGAAAAAAAGAAAGGGTTTTTGGGAAGCCCAAAAACCCTTCAGTTGGTTCATGTTCGGTGTTAATTATCCATTCATGGAAGCGAGGAATTCCTCATTACTTCTGGTATTGGTCAAGTGTTTCAGCAGAAACTCCATGGCTTCTTCCGGTTTCATATCTGCCAGGTGATTTCTCAGGATAAACATGCGCTGCAGGGTGTCTTTGTCCAGCAGGAGGTCATCACGGCGTGTAGATGATTTGGTGAGATCTACGGCAGGATACAGGCGCTTGTTGGCAAGTGAACGGTCCAGTTGCAGTTCCATGTTGCCGGTACCTTTGAATTCCTCAAAGATCACTCCGTCCATTTTGGAACCGGTATCAATGAGGGCTGTGGCAAGGATGGTGAGTGAACCACCGCCTTCAATATTCCGGGCGGCGCCAAAGAATTTCTTTGGTTTGTGGAGAGCGTTTGCTTCCACGCCACCTGAAAGCACTTTGCCACTGGCAGGCGCCACGGTGTTGTAAGCCCGGGCCAGGCGTGTGATACTGTCAAGCAGGATGACCACATTGTGTCCGCATTCCACCAGTCTTTTGGCTTTTTCCAAAACGATACCTGCCACCCGGACGTGGTTTTCTGCCGGCTCGTCAAAAGTTGATGCAACAACTTCGGCGTTCACGCTTCTTTTGAAGTCAGTGACCTCTTCCGGGCGTTCATCCACTAAAAGAACAATGATGTAACAATCGGGGTGGTTTTTCGCAATGGCGTTTGCCACGTCCTTCAGCAGGAAGGTTTTACCGGTCTTGGGTTGTGCCACGATCAAACCGCGTTGACCCATACCTATCGGGGTGAACAGGTCAATGATCCTGGTGCTGAAATCCCTTCCAGTTGGAGAAGTACAAAGGTTGAACTTCTCATTTGGGAAAAGAGGAGTTAGGTAATCAAAAGGAACCCTGTCCCGGATGTCTTTGGGATCGAGGCCGTTGATTTTCGAGACCCTTAAAAGGGCAAAATACTTCTCCCCTTCTTTTGGAGGCCGGATAGCACCTTTAACGGTGTCTCCGGTTCTTAATCCAAACAGCTTGATTTGAGAAGGAGAAACATAGATGTCATCCGGTGAGGTGAGGTAATTGTAATCTGCAGAGCGCAAAAAGCCGTAACCGTCTGGCATCATTTCCAGAACACCTTCTCCTTCGATAATGCCGTCAAGGTCAATATCGAACTTTTCTTTGGCCGACCTGGACCTCGTTTTGGGAGCCTCCGGTTCGGCAACAGGTTCAACTACGGGTGGGTCTACGATGATATCGTCTTCTTTCACCGGAGGTGGAGGAATGTCTATCCCATCATCCTCGTTGTTAATATCATTGTTGACATCGTCCATAGCGATGTTTTCAGGCACTTCCTGTTCCGGGTTTATTTTGGGCGCTGGCTCAGCACTTTGGGCCTTGCTTTGCGCAGACCTTCTGCCTCTTGTAACCGTTCTTTTCCTCGTCTTTGGCTCTTCTGAACCGTTATCACTTTTTTGCAGCTGTTTTTGAACAATAGCCTGTTGATCAAGGATTTTATAAATCAAATCTTGTTTGGAAAGCCTTCTGAATCCACTGATGCCCATGCGCTCAGCTATTTCACGGAGTTCTGGAACGAGCATATCGCTCAATTGCATAATATCGTACATGATGATGGTTTGTTTACAAAAGGTGGTTAACTTCTTCGTGATTCAATTTGAAAAGCTGCCAGAACAATTATGACTGGGCATAATGCGGCAGGGGTTCATTTATGAAGGTTCGCTTGAATAGTTGCTTGCACTTTGGTGGTAGTAGGGCAAGTAACTCGGAACTTGAATTGCGATGACAAGTGGTTGTTTTCGATGTGTTGTTCAGGAAATGCCAATTCTGGTTTTCCGGATAGTTGGGGCCGTACTCATCACACCCGGCCACTAAGCGTCTAATTCATCTCCAACTCATCTTGTTTTATGCTGAATGCTAAACCAAAAAGTGGGAAAGTGGAAGAGTTGTAGCTCTGAACTATCGCCAAAAGTATGTTTGAACAGAACTAAACAATGCGGTGTGATGACGATGCGCCGCAAAAATACAGTTTACTTTCAAATTTCAAATACAACCTGAAGTAAACTTTTTAAGTGCATTGATACTTAGTGTTAAACGCTTGGATATCAATCTCTATACGAAGGAGTTTTTATTCGTAACTCCCTTGATTCTGTTCCGTTTTCAACGCTGGATTTCGGAAAATGGAAATGAGATTGGCTGATTCTGATCAACACCTGATTTTTAACGCCTTTTTCTTTACAAAGGTTCATTTGATTTTGGTTTGTTTTGCTGCCTTATTGAACACCTCTGAAAAAATCATTGAGTCATGCTCGAATTAAGTTTTATTCGAAACAACAGGGATCGTGTCATCCAGGGTTTGAAATTGAGAAATTACTCAGATGAGGAACTCAAGGTGGTTGATGATATCCTGAAATACGATGAGGAGCGCAGAACCTGCCAATACACCATTGACTCCAACCAGTCTGAGGCAAAAAAACTGTCCAAAGAAATTGGAGCGCTGATGAAAAACGGCAAGGCCGATGAGGCCGCGGCGATAAAAGCCAGAGTAGCCGCCCTGAAATCTTCGATCAAGGAACTGAGTGAGCGGATGAAGTTGGCTGAAGAAAAGCTCGAAGAACTATTACTGAGTGTCCCGAATATTCCCCACGAATCGGTACCTGCGGGCACTTCTGAAGATGACAACAAACTGGTTAAAGCCTGGGAAAAACCTTTTCCACAATTGGGCCAAGGCGCGCTGCCTCACTGGGAACTTGCAAAGAAGTACAAGCTCTTTGATCTTGAACTCGGTGTTAAGCTGACCGGAGCAGGCTTTCCGGTTTACAGGGGCAAGGGCGCCAAACTGGAGCGTGCACTGATCAACTTCTTTCTCAACGAAGCGGCGAGTGCCGGCTACGAGGAAATTGCCCCACCGTTGATGGTCAATGAAGATACCGCAAGGGCTACCGGGCAGTTACCAGACAAAGAAGGCCAGATGTACCACGTTGAAAAAGACAACCTTTACCTGATTCCAACGGCCGAGGTTCCCGTTACCAATTTGTACCGGAATGCGATTGTGGGTGTGGATGAACTTCCGGTTAAATTGACAGGATACACCCCTTGTTTCCGAAGAGAAGCGGGTTCTTATGGTGCGCATGTCAGGGGCCTCAACCGTGTTCATCAATTCGACAAGGTTGAGATTGTACAAATTGCCCACCCTGACACTTCGTACCGGCAACTGGATGAAATGCTGGCCCACGTTAGCGGTCTTCTGGATAAGCTGGAACTACCTTACCGGATCGTGATATTGTGCGGCGGAGACCTGGGGTTCACCTCAGCCCTGACCTATGATTTTGAGGTGTGGTCGGCAGCACAGGAGCGCTGGTTGGAAGTGAGTTCGGTTTCAAACTTTGAAACTTACCAGAGCAACCGGCTGAAGGTGCGGTTCAAGGACCCCGAAACCAAAAAGATGCGCCTTGCTCACACCCTGAATGGCAGTGCCCTGGCTTTGGCCAGAATTGTGGCTGCCCTTCTGGAAAATAACCAGACGGCTGATGGCATCTCCATTCCCGAAGTTTTGAGACCTTATACAGGGTTCGACGTAATTGACTGATGCAATACTTGCAGAAGTCTGTTTTTTAATCCTAAAAAATTTTACACATGCTAAAGGTCTTGCAAATCGGTCTTGGTCCCCTGGGGTTGAAGATCGCTTCCTTCATCGAAGAGCGGAAAGGGTTGACTACCGTTTCGGCAGTTGACAAGGATCCGGAATTGATCGGAAAATCATTGGGTTCACTTGCAGGAATTGCGTCCGATGTAATTGTTTCATCTTCCGTTCAGGAGGCGCTTGCAAATGAAAAACCCGATGTAGCCGTTTTGACCACTGTCTCTGACATGAAACGAATTACTCCTCAAATTCTTGAAGTAATGGAGCATGGCATTCCGGTGGTTTCCACTTGCGAAGAACTGAGCTACCCCTGGGATACTGCTCCTGATTTGGCGAAGCGGATGGATGAAAAAGCCAAAGAAGCAGGAGTGGCTGTTTTGGGCACAGGCGTCAATCCCGGTTTCCTCATGGATTCGTTGCCAACTTTCCTGACTGCTGTTTGCCAGGATGTCAGATCCGTAAAAGTGAACCGCTACCAGAATGCCCGTTTCAGAAGAATCCCGTTTCAAAAGAAAATCGGTGCCGGCCTCAGTCCGGACGAGTTTGAACAGAAAAAACAAGATGGCTCCCTGCGGCATGTTGGCCTAACGGAAAGCATGCAAATGATTGCCAGCAGGATGGGCTGGAGGCTCGACAAAACCGAAGATATCATCAGTCCGGTCATTGCGAAGGAAGAAATAAAAACTGAAGCTATGACCATCCCTGAAGGCTATGCCACAGGGGTTCGTCAAATTGGAAATGGGTACCAGAACGGGGAGCTCAAAATTGAGCTCGTCTTTCAGGCCACCGTTGGTGAGCCGGAGAGCTACGATGAGGTAATAATCGAAGGTACGCCCGGCATCCGCTCACGAATAGAAGGCGGGGTAAACGGCGATGTGGCAACCTGCGCCATTACGCTCAATGCCATTCCACAGGTTTTGCGAAGCAAAGCCGGTTTAATGACCATGGTGGATATTCCTCCTGTTTCATTTTTCTGAAAATGAAAAGCCCGGAGCGGGGGTACCCTCCGGGCTTTTTTATGTTGTCTGAACAGATAATAATTACTCTTCCGGAAACTTGAACTCATCAGCAGAAAGTTCAGGATTCAGTTCAATAGCGGTAAAATTGGACTTCATAAAGGTTTGTCCATCCATTTTTTGCTCGTATGAAAAAGGCAGCATCATTCCTTCCACTTCGTCGTAGTCGCTGACGTAAGTATCAATGGCTTTTCCCTTCATTTCTCCGGTATTGATGAAGCGGCGGATAACGATGGGGACGAAATTCTCGGTGTCAAAGAAATAGATGATTTCATCGCCATCGGCTTTGGTTAGCTTCAATTTGTAGGTCTCGATGCCATCAATCTCCTCGGTTCCTTCAAGGCTTACGCTGTGTCCTTTTTCTTTGTAATTGATCAGGTCATCTTCGAAAACCTGCTTTGCAGCTTCTTTGGACTCCTCTTCTGATTTCTTTACCGGATCGGTGCCTCCCATGAAAGGGTTGATGGTCCAGGCCACTTCACCGTCAAAGGCTTCGACAAATTGCTGTCCCTGAATGTCAACAACCACCTTCTGCAAGTTGGGGCGCATGGAGTAAACGGTGATGGGGAAAGTCATTCCGAAGTTTTCGGCTGTGCCGGTCATTTTCATGCTGTTGAGGTTTTTCCAGGCATCTGCACCGCCTATGACCTCGTAATAGTTGTTGATGATTTCATCTGCCGTTTGAGCGTCTGCTTTTTGCGGAGCGAAAGCAAGGAGGAAAAGTGCACTGAAGAGAAAGAACTTTAATTTCATAATTGAAGACTGGTTTGGTGGAAAATTCGGTTCGTGGTTCAAAACAATTCATTTACTCCCGGTCAGCTGCCGGTTTTTTTACAAACAAGTGCGATTAGGCGACAAAAAGACAGGGTCATTTCCATCCAAAGGGTGTTTTTTGTTGTTCATACTAAAGATTTTCCCGCCGGCGTTACGTTAGCCTGCTTCCAAAAGCTACTTTCATTTTTTAAGTTTGGAACAGCACCCTGATTATTGGCGGAATGCGCAAGAATGCCGCAATTGCAGGAATTCTCATGATCATTTATCAATAAATAATTCTGTTAATGGACAAAGTAAAAATCCTCTGGGCCGACGACGAGATTGAATTGTTGAAACCCCAAATGCTCTTTTTGGAGAAGAAAGGTTACGAGGTGGTAACCGTGACCAATGGCCATGACGCACTGGAAGAATGTGAGCAAAACAACGACTTTGACGTCGTCTTCCTGGATGAAAGCATGCCGGGTTTGACCGGTCTGGAAACCCTGGAAAAAATTAAAGAAAACAACCCTTTGCTACCCGTGGTGATGATCACCAAAAACGAGGCAGAACACATCATGGAAGAGGCCATCGGCGCCCAGATTTCCGACTACCTCATCAAGCCGGTGAACCCCAACCAGATATTGCTGACGCTGAAAAAGATCATTGACAACAAACGCCTTGTCAGGGAAAAAACCACTTCCGGTTACCAGCAGGAATTCCGCATGTTGAGCATGGAAATCAACAGCGGTTTGAATTTCGAGCAGTGGGTGGATGTTTACAAAAAGCTCATCAACTGGGAGATCAAAATTGACGAGTCTCAATCGCGGGACATCATTGATATTCTGGCTACGCAAAAGAGCGATGCCAACGCTGAGTTTTCCAGATACGTGGTTCGCAATTATGAAAGCTGGATCAATGAATCGGAAGACGCACCGGTGATGTCGCACAACCTGATGCGGAAAAAGGTCTTTCCCGAATTGAAGGAAAAGATACCGACCGTCATGGTTCTGATGGACAACCTTCGCTATGACCAATGGAAGACCATAGAACCTATACTGACGGAGCTCTACCGCATCGAGCAGGAGGATTACTTTTTCAGCATCTTGCCGACGGCCACACAGTACAGCCGAAACGCCATCTTTGCCGGGATGCTGCCGGCAGGCATTGCAAGAACTTTCCCAAAACAGTGGAAAAATGACAACGAAGAGGGGGGAAAAAACCTCTTTGAAGATTTCTTCCTCCAGGAGCAGATCAAGCGCAAACTGCGCAAACCGGTCAAAACGGATTACATCAAAGTGACCAACGTGGCCGGTGCCAAAGACCTGCAGAACAACATGTTGAACTACCTGAAAAACGACCTGACCGTGGTGGTGTACAACTTCATTGACATGCTTTCGCATGCCCGCACCGAAATGGAAGTGCTGAAAGAACTGGCCGGTGATGAAAAAGCCTACAGATCTTTGACCAAATCCTGGTTCCTGAACTCTCCCCTTTGGGCCGCACTTCAAAAAATAGCCGGCAAAGACGTGCAACTGATCGTAACCACTGACCACGGAACCATCCGGGTGAATACCCCTTCGAGGGTGATTGGCGACCGGGAAACTACCACCAACCTGCGCTACAAGGTTGGACGCAACCTTCAGTATGATAGAAGGGATGTGCTGGACTTCAGGGATCCGATAAAAGCTGGCCTGCCAAGGCCCAATGTCAGTTCCACTTTTATCTTCGCAAAAGAGGATAAATTCTTCCTTTACCCCAACAACTACAACTACTACCACAACTATTACAAAAACACCTTCCAGCACGGTGGAATATCCCTGGAGGAGATGATCTGCCCGGTGGTGAAGCTGCGCTCACGTTGATGACATGGCACAACGGCTTCCTTTTTTGTTCATTGCCGAAAGCCCCCTTCACGGAAGAGGGGTGTTCACTTCCGAACCCCTTCATGAAGGCGACCTGATTGAAATCTGCCCGGTCATTGTGTTGCCACCGGAGCAACTCCAGATCATCCACAACAGCAAGTTGCACGATTATTATTTCCTTTGGGGGCCGGATCAGGACCGCCCGGCAATTGCCCTTGGGTATGGCTCCATTTACAACCACTCCTCTGCGGCCAATGCCAATTACCGGTTCGATTGTGAAAACGAAACCATTGACTTCTTTGCGGTGAAAGACATTGCCGCAGGCGAGGAGATAACAGTCAATTACAACGGCGACCCGGATGACCCCAAACCGGTCTGGTTTGAACAGAACCTGGTGCGAAAACTCAAATGAGTGTTAACCCCCGGTAAAATGCAATGTAACTGTGGCAGCCTGCCCCGTTTTTCAAGCATGAAAATTCTTTTGCCAGTCATATTCGGCCTTCTTTTGCTGGCCTCTTGCGAGAATGACATTGCAGAGGTGAACCGGCTTTTCACCAAACAGGAAACCCAGGTGGAAGTGGCCAAAGGGGTTGAGTTGCTCTACAGCGATTCCGCCCGGCTCACCATGCGAATCGAATGCCCGGTGCTGGTCCGGCACCTTGACAAGGTGAACCCCTGGCAGGAGTTTCCCGAAGGCATCCTGGTAGAATTTTTTGATGGACAGGGTGGTAAAAAAGGCTCACTCGCAGCAGATTTTGCAACCCGGGAAGAAAACGCCAACAAGTTTGTCGTCAGAAAAAACGTGGTGTGGATCAGCAAAAACGGTGAACAACTGGAAACCGAAGAGTTGATTTGGGACGAAGTGGAAAACCGGGTTTACACCAACAAATTCGTAGTGGTTAAACGCAGCGATGAAATCATTTACGGGCACGGATTTGAATCGAACAACGATTTCACCCGCTGGAAGATCCGGGCCATCGAAGGCAGGGTAAGGGCCGATGAATACACCCGGGATTTCAAAAATTGATCATTTTCCTTCGCTTCGCAATTGCCGTGCGGTGTCCAGGTGTGCCTGAATGGACAAGCCGAATAAAATGGCAGTCAACACTGAAATGAACACCAGCGCCAGGTGCAGTTGACCGGTCAAACCCAACAGAAAGAAAATCAGTGCAAACAAATCCCGTTTTCCCAATGGAGCCAGAAAGCGGAGCAATTTATCCGACCACCTTGTGCCTTTCCGGTAGCTGTAGTCTATGTTCAGCAAAGACCCTCCTTTGTCGAAACGCCTGAGGTAGTAATACATACTGCCCAATGCCAGAGCGGTAAAAACCAGGGTTGAAATGCCTGCCCATTTTTCAAAAGTTGTTACCCCGTCGTTGTAAAGGCCGATGAGGTAGCCGATCAATGCCAAAACATAGGAACTGTTGTCCACCAGGGTGTCCAGCCATTGCCCGAAGGGCGAAGCCTTGAATTTTAAACGGGCCAGCTCACCGTCCACGCCGTCCAGAATGCTGGTGAAATGAAACAGAAAAGCACCCAGCATAAAACCCCAATAGGGCCCCCTGGAAAGGAGGTAAGCCGTCAGAATGCCGAGTAAGCCCGTAAAAAGTGTGAACTGGTTTGGGGTGATGGGCGTATGCGCCAACACCCTGCTGAAGCTGATGCTCACCGGCCGGTTCAGGTGGCGGCTCACCCAGCCGTCGGTGGGTTTGATGAGGCTTTGGCGCAGCAGCTTTTTGACCTTGTTCTTATCCGCCCGGCTCTTCACGGTGTGGCATAGCAGAAATTCGCAGGGGTATTCCTGCACAGTAATTTCACGGTTTGCTTCCGCAGCTTTTTCCTTCGGTAAAAAGGTGAGCAGCCCATTGGCCACGGCGGCCGGTTGCGCTGTTTGTGCTTTCAGCCAGGGAATCAGTTTTTGGTCAAAAACCATTGGTTCCCTGACCAATACCACACCTTCGGAAACACGCTGAACCAATGATTTGAGTGCCTGGCTTTGGACAACACCTGGATTTTCAACCTGCTGTAATTCGATCTTTGCTTCCCAATCTTTGCGGATTTCCAACCACTGTTTCACCTCCGCAACTGGCCGGGGAGTCTGGATCAGTATTTGGTCGCAACCACCCCGCTCCAGCGCTTTCAGGGTTCTTTCAAAGAGGGTCAGTCCGTAAATCCGGAGGGTGAGTGGATCAAATCCTGCCGGATAGGTATTTGCCGCAGGCAGAATGACCAAAGCGGCGGTAGTCTGTTCGGGTTGGCTCATCGCTTGTTTGTTCTAATTTCGCCGCAAAGCTATACCAATCTGATGGTTGGGCTAGTTTTGGAAGTTCCACAAAAGCATACCAATGGTCAACCTTTCAACACACCTCGACTACCGGCTCGGCCAGCTTGCAGAAATTGTGCAGGGTGAGTTGCATGGGCACGGTGTGGAAGACAGGTTGACAGAGCATGTGCTACTGGACAGCCGCCAGGTGATTTATCCGGCCAGTAGTTTGTTCATTGCCCTGAAAGGGCGACAGAGTGATGGACACACTTTCATTCCTGAACTGTATCGGAAAGGCGTCAGGTCTTTTCTGGTTTCACAGCTACCGGCCAATACCGGAATCTACCCGGATGCTGCTTTTTTAAAGGTTGAAAACACGCAGGCTGCCTTTCACCGGCTAGCGGCTTTTCACCGAAGGAGGTTTCATCTGGAAGTGGTGGGAATAACCGGCAGCAACGGCAAAACCATCGTAAAAGAGTGGTTGCACCAGTTGCTGAGCGAAGACTTCAGCATTGTGAGAAGCCCGCGGAGTTTCAACTCGCAAACCGGGGTACCGCTTTCTGTTTTGCAGATCAATGAAGGACACCAACTGGGGCTGTTTGAAGCCGGCATTTCTTTGCCCGGCGAAATGGAAAAACTGGAAGCCATTCTCAAACCGGATGTGGTCATCTTCACCAACATCGGTGAAGCCCACAGCGAGGGATTTCCGGACCTGAAAACCAAATTGTCAGAAAAACTGAAGTTGATCAAAGGCGCCTCCATCGTCATTTACCGAAGGGACAAACATTTGATACATGAGCAAATGCGGCAACAAGCACACGGGGGGCAGCGGTTTTTCTCCTGGGCATTGAACAGCAAAGAGCCGGGTGCAAATGTTTATTTTCAAAAAATAGTGGATAATTCATCCCACCGGGATTTCCACCGTTTGCTTGTGTCAGTTCCCGAAAAAGGGCTTGAATTCAAAGTGACCGTTCCCTTTCCTGACGAGGCATCGGTCGAAAACGCCTGCCACTGCATGGCTTTTTTGCTCTGCAGGGGATTTGATGTGGCTGCTATTCAAAGTCGTGTTGTCCTTCTGGAACCTGTGGCCATGCGGTTGGAGCTGAAAGAGGGGGTCAATGATTGCACCATCATCAATGACAGCTACAACTCCGACCTGACCTCCCTGGCCATTGCACTCGATTTTCTGGACCAGCAAAACACGGCCCTGAAGAAAACCCTCATTCTTTCCGATGTTTTGCAAAGTGGAATGAAGGCCGATGAATTGTACCGGAAGGTGGCCAGCCTGGTTGCGGAAAAACAAGTGAAGAAAATTGTTGGCGTCGGAAAAGAAGTGAGTTTGCTTTCAGTGCTCCTTCCGGAAAATATCGAGCAGCACTACTTCGCGAATACGGGGTCTTTATTGGAGGCCATTGACTCGCTCCGTTTTTTCAAAGAGATCATTCTTCTCAAAGGTGCCCGGCTGTTTGAATTTGAGAAGGTGGCCAACCGGCTTTCAAGTCGTGTGCACAACACCGTTTTGGAAGTGAACATGGGTGCCTTGCTCCACAACCTCAGAACCTACCAGGGGCTCCTCCGTCCCGGCACCCGGCTGATGGTCATGGTGAAGGCAGGTGCTTATGGCAGCGGCAGTGTGGAAGTGGCCAAACTGCTCGAATTTCAGCATGTGGACTACCTGGGAGTGGCCTATGCCGATGAAGGTGTTGAACTCAGAAAGAAAGGGATTCAACTGCCCATCATGGTCATGAACCCCGAAGCAGCCACTTTTGAGGCACTGATCCGCCATGACCTGGAGCCGGAAGTTTACAGCCTGAATTTGCTCAGCAATTTTATTCAGTTCCTCAACGGCCGTTCACAAAAAGGCAAAAACCCAATTGGCATTCACGTCAAAATAGATACCGGCATGCACCGACTCGGTTTTGACGAAAATGAAATTGAGGCCCTGGCCACACTGCTCTGCAACCACCCTGAAATCAAAGTGCTGAGTGTGTTTTCGCACCTGGCCGCCAGTGAGGATCAATCCCATGATCCATTTACTCACTTGCAGGTTGAGCGCTTTACCCGGATGTATGCACGCCTTGCAGATTCCATTGGTTACCGCCCGGTCAGACAC
>JALWSS010000204.1 GCA_026993525.1 Saprospiraceae bacterium | reverse complement strand
CCGAAATCCAGAACGCCATGGGCCCCCACACCCACGACCCCCGTAGCGGGGAGATCATCGAGAGCGACATCCTTTGGTACCACAACGTGATGAACCTGCTCAGAAACTGGTACCTGGTGCAAACTGCTGCTGTCAATCCGGCAGCACGCAGTGTGAAATTCAGGGATGAAGTCATGGGGCAATTGATCCGATTTGTGGCTGCCCACGAAGTTGGCCACACCCTGGGCCTGCCCCACAACATGGCCGCCAGCTCGGCTTATCCGGTTGATTCTCTTCGCTCCGCAACTTTTACCGCCACCTCGGGCACCGCACCCTCCATCATGGACTATGCCCGCTTCAACTATGTGGCACAGCCCGAAGACAAAGGGGTGAACCTGCATCCCCGCATCGGCGAATACGACTACTGGAGCATCATTTACGGCTACCGCCCCATTCCCGAAGCCAACAGCGCGGAGGAAGAACGGCCCATCCTGAATCAGTGGATCAAGGAAAGAGCCGGCAACCCCATTTACCGCTTTGGTCGGGCTGGTGTCGGCGACCCCTCCGCACAGACCGAAGACCTTGGCGATGACGCCATGAAAGCCAGTGAGTACGGCATCAAAAACCTCAAGCGCATCCTGCCGGAGTTGCGCACATGGACTTTTGAAGAAGGAGAAGATTACGACAATTTGCAGGAGTTGTACAACCAGGTGGTGGGGCAGTATCGCCGCTACATGGGTCATGTGGTCAGCCAAATTGGCGGAGCTTACGAATACCTGAAAACACAAGACCAGGAAGGGCCGGTTTACGTCCTCGTTCCGAAGCAAAAACAGAAAAGGGCCGTGGCTTTCCTCAATGAGCAGCTCTTCAAAACCCCCTCCTGGCTGATTGATCAGGACATCCTCAACCGCATTGAAAGCGAAGGGATGATGGACCGCATCCGGGGCCTGCAGGTGGGCACGCTGGGTCGCTTGCTGCGCACCCGTACCCTGAAGCGCCTCATAGAACAGGAAGCACTCCACGGCAGCCAGGCTTATTCCATGCTGGAAATGCTCAACGATACCCGCAACGGCATTTTCTCGGAACTCAAGTCCGGAGCCCGCATCGATCCCTTCCGCCGCAACCTGCAACGGGGCTATGTGGATCGCATGGCCGACCTGCTGAAGTCAGATGCCAGTGATGTGGTGCAGACAGACATCAAACCGGTGGTCAGGGCCCAGTTGGAGATGATCGGCAAGGACGCCGAAAAAGCTGCCAAACGCCAACGCGACAGCCTCTCGAAATACCACCTCAAGGAACTGGCAGCCAGGATTGATGCGATGCTGGAGAATGAGGAATGAGGGATGATCCCGACATTCGTCGGGAGAGGGATAAGGGATAAGGGATGAGGGATGAGGGATCTACGTTTACTAAACCTTGGAGGTTTAGTAAACGTAAAACGTAAACGACAACCGACAACCGACAACAACCTCCATAATCCCTGTCTGCCGCCAGGCAGGCTCCATCCCCGATAAAAATCGGGGCCATAACCCCCATCACATTCCTGACAATTCAGGAGCTGACCGAAAGTCAGCGCCTGACATAACCTCCCGTTCCGGCAAGTGTTAAGTTGAGCATGGCGAGACGTCACTTGCCGTCAAAGAGACAGGGAGCTAGCGCCTCTCTACTCTCTACTCCCTACTCCCTACTCCCTACCCCCCGTTCCGGCAAGTGTTAAGTTGAGCATGGCGAGACGTCACTTGCCGTCAAAGGGACAGGTTGCGAGTGCCGCTTCGCTCAACACTTGCAACGACGGAGTATAGGAAATTTCAAGTTCCGAAACAGAATACTAACTTTGACAGCATTCAGATTTGATACAGCATGGCAGAATTCAACAAAAAAATAGCGGATGAGGTGCTGAGGTTGCTAAAACCCTATGCTCCCAAGAAAGTGGGGATTTTTGGTTCCTATGCCAGGGGGGAAAATACTTCAGAGAGTGATTTGGATATCCTTATTTCCTTTAAGAATAGAATAGGCTTGCTCAAGTTGGTACAGATTCAACAAGAGTTATCTGACAAGCTTGGAATAGAGGTGGATTTGATTACTGAAAATAGTTTGAAGAATCCAACATTGAAAGCATTGATTGAAAATGACTTAATAGTGGTTTTAGATGAAGAAAAGTGACTTAATATATCTTGAACATGTTATTGGAAATTTGACGAAGGCCAATGAATACTGTCAGAATATTACATTGGAAGAATTTATTGAAGATGAAGAAAAACAAGATTCTGTAATCAGAAAGATTGAAGTTGCAGGCGAAGCGTGCAAAAGAATAAGTTCAAATACAAGAGAAAGGTTTAGGGATGTGCCATGGCGGGCAATTGCCGGGATGAGGGATAAACTGATCCATGATTATTTTGAGGTAGATGCAGAAACCGTGTGGGAAACTGCCACATCCGATGTGCCGGAATTGGTTCCGAGACTCAGAAAAATTCTTGAATTGCTTTCCGGAAATGATTGATCTCTTATCTGGCTTCCCCCTAAACTCTACACCCGTTCCGGCAAGTGTTAAGTTGAGCATGGCGAGACGTCACTTGCCGTCAAAGGGACAGGTTGCAAGTGCCGCTTCGCTCAACACTTGCAACGACGGGTTGCTTATTCTACGTTTACTAAACCTTGGAGGTTTAGTAAACGTAAAACGAAACCGACAACCGACAACCGACAACAACCTCCATAATCCTCATAATCCTCCATAATCCTCCCGTTCCGGCAAGTGTTAAGTTGAGCATGGCGAGACGTCACTTGCCGTCAAAGGGACAGGTTGCGAGTGCCGCTTCGCTCAACACTTGCAACGACGGGCTCTACACCCTAAACCCTACACCCTAAACCCTACACCCTACACCCTACACCCTACACTCTAAACCTTCCTCCCCACTGGTTGCACCTTGTCCAGCAGCATGATTTTTTGCCAGATCTTATCGGCCAGGGCGTGGGCCAGCATTTCCACCTCGTTGACGGTTTTCAGCACTTCCGAATCCTGAAAATCCTGTGCGTGCAAAGCGGCCAGTTTGGAGGTGATGGCCAGCAGTTCGGTGCAGTAGTCCAGGTAGCGGGAGAGTTGTTTGTGCGAGAGTTGCCGGGCAGGGGAGGAGGGCGTTGGGGGTACGCCCGCCAGCAGGTAGGCCGGGTCTTTGGTCAGCTGGTGCATATCTATGATGTGGGCGATGCTGCGCAACTGGTGCAGGGAGGTGAGGGCTGCCCTTCGTTTGAGACGGGTTTCCACTGAAGCCAGAAAAAAGATGGCCAGTGAAAGCAGGATGATTTCGTTGATGGCGCTCTCGACCCCTTGCAGTAGTTCCACCAGGCCGCTCTGCCCGGCGGGGATGTAGCGCACTGCCATGGCCACCATCCACCCTGCCAGGCCTATCAGCAGGGAGATGCTGATGAAGGTGAAAATACGAACTTCCCAAATGGGTCTGGAAAGGCGATGCAGCAACCGGATGTTTTCATTCGCTATGTTTTCAAGTTCCTGCGACACCTTGTGGAGTCCCGATTCAGGGAAGCGTTCTTCTATCCGGTGTTGCAGTTTGTCCAGGGTCTCGATCAGTTTTTCTGACTTCAGTTGGTTGAATTGGCCCTCTTTTACTTTGGTGCTCAAAAACATATTCCCGATTTTGGGAAGGAAGATAATAATACACTTCAACACTTCAACACTTCAACAATCTCAACACTTCAACAATCTCAACACTTCAACACTTCAACAATCGTCCGCAAAGCCTGTTCTTTGCAGGATTCCAGGCTTTACCATTGACAATAAAAATCCGTTTCCGGCGATGCAAACAAGTATAAAAACCCTTAAAGAACTCAGGAAAAGCGGCTATCGGCCCCGTTCCGTAAAAGAAGAATTGCGGGCCAATTTGCTGAAAAAGCTCCGGGCCAAAGAACCCGTTTTCGAAGGCATCATCGGCTTTGACGACACCGTTCTGCCCGACATCGAGCGGGCGGTGCTTTCCCGTCACAACATCCTTTTGCTCGGTCTTCGGGGGCAGGCCAAAACCCGGATCGCCCGCCTGTTGGTCAACCTGCTGGACGAGTACATCCCCGTGGTGGCCGGCAGCGAGCTGAACGACGACCCGTTGCAGCCCATGTCCCGCTACGCCAAAGACCTCATTGCCGAACAAGGCGACGATACCCCCATCGAATGGCTGCACCGCAGCGAGCGCTATGTGGAAAAACTGGCCACCCCTGATGTGAGTATCGCCGACCTCATCGGCGACGTGGACCCCATCAAAGCGGCCACGCTCAAATTGCCTTATTCCGACGAAAGGGTGATCCACTTCGGCCTGGTGCCCCGGGCGCATCGCAGCATTTTCGTCATCAACGAACTGCCCGACCTGCAGGCCCGCATCCAGGTTTCCCTCTTCAACATCCTTCAGGAGGGCGACCTGCAAATCCGGGGCTTCAAGCTGCGCCTGCCGCTGGATGTTCAGTTCGTGTTCACCGCCAACCCCGAAGACTACACCAACCGAGGAAGCATCATCACCCCGTTGAAAGACCGCATCGAAAGCCAGATACTGACCCATTACCCCAAGACGGTCAACATTGCGAAGCGAATAACAGAACAAGAGGCCAAACCGGCCCCTGAACAAATATCCAGTATCACCGTACCGGATTTGCTTTCCAACCTCCTGGAAGAAGTGGCCTTTGCCGCCAGAAACAGCGAGTTGGTGGATGAAAAAAGCGGGGTATCGGCCCGGCTCAGCATTTCCGGTTACGAAAACCTGCTCAGCACCGCCGAGCGCCGAATGCTCCTCAACGGCGAATCTGCCACCACTGCCCGCATCACCGATTTTTGGGGAGTGGTGCCGGCCATCACCGGCAAGGTGGAACTGGTTTACGAAGGTGAACAGGAAGGGCCCTGGGCCGTGGCCCTGCACCTCATTGGTGAGGCTATCAAAAAGGTATTTTTGCAGTATTTCCCCAACCCCGACAAGCTGCGCAAAGGCCAGGAACGGGACCCCTACGGGGTGATCAAGGCCTGGTTCGCCGGTGGCAATGAGGTAAACCTGCTCAACGACGCACCGGAGGAGGAATACCGCAAAGAACTGGAGAAGGTTTCGGGGCTGAAGCGCCTCGTTGACAAAACCGGTGTGCCGGATGACCAGCGCCACCTGTTCATGGAACTGGTGCTCCACGGCTTGTCGGAGTTCAGTGTCATCAACAAAAACCTGGTGGAAGCCACCCTGACTTTCAACGACAGCCTGGCTGGCCTCCTCCGCGACGACGATGACGAATTCCAGTAGAGACGTTGCACCGCAACGTCTAATTTGATCCGTTGCACCGCAACGTCTAATCTAATCTGTTGCACCGCAACGTCTAATTTGCAGAAATGCACCGAAAGAGTTGAGAGAGGTTGACCCCGATCCCGAATCAAGTTCGGGATGGGAGGTTGAGAGGGGCCTACGGCCTTGGTTTAGAGGTGTTTAGAGTGCACTTTGTAAACCCCTCTAAACCCCTCTAAACCCCTCTAAACCCCTCTAAACCCCTCTAAACTTTTCCAAACCTCTCTCAACCAAAAAACTGACAACACTGAAACCGATTTCACAGAATCAAACCATTCCGTCATGCGAATTTCATTGATCGCTACTTTCATGTTTATCGCTTTTTTCCTCGCTGCGCAATCACAGGACGAATACGCAGCGCAGATCGCAGCATTTCGCGAGCATTACAAAGCGGAGTTCAAGGCCGACCCCCGTGCCCCATTGAAGACGGATGAGGAACTGGCCGCCATGCGCTTTTACGGGCCTGATTCCACCTACCGGGTGGAGGCCGCTTTTGTAGCAACGCCTGAGGCCAAACCATTTGAGATGGCCACCTATTCGGGTATCACCAAGCCCTACCGGAAATACGGCGTGCTGCTTTTTGAACTGAACGGCAAAAAACTCAAGCTGGCCGTGTATCAAAGCCTGCGCCTGCAAAACATGCCCCAATACAAGGACCACCTCTTTCTCCCTTTCAAAGACACCACCAACGGCGAGGAGACCTACGGCGGTGGTCGCTACCTCGACCTGAGCAGTGCTGACATCGAAGACGGCAAACTGGTGCTCGATTTCAACAAGGCGTACAACCCCTGGTGCTGTTATTCCGACGGTTATTCCTGCCCCATTCCGCCCGCCGAAAACCACCTGGACGTGCCCGTCAGGGCCGGTGAAAAGATGTACGCCGGGGAGCACAAACACTGACAATGCCGCCATGCGACAATTCACCGACATGATGGGGCGCCCGGTCCGCTTTCCTTTTCCGCCAAAACGGATCGTTTCGCTGGTGCCCTCCCAGACAGAGCTGCTGGCCGACCTGGGCCTGGATGCCGAAGTGGTGGGCATCACCAAATTTTGCGTCCATCCGGAAAAGTGGTACCGGAACAAAACGAGGGTGGGGGGCACCAAACAGTTGCACCTGGACCGCATCCGGGCCCTTGAGCCCGGTCTCATCATCGGCAACAAAGAGGAAAATGTAAAGGAACAGGTGGAAGCACTGGCAGAGGAGTTCCCCGTCTGGATGAGCGATGTTTCAGACTTTGAGACCGCCCTCAGCATGATAGAAGCCGTTGCGGAACTGGTAGGAAGGGCGGACAAGGGCCTTGAACTGTGTGCATCCATCCGGCAGGCTTTTTCTTCCCTTCGGCAAAATGAGCAACCGGTCAGGGCGGCTTATTTCATCTGGCGCCAGCCCTGGATGGTTGCCGGAGGCGACACCTTCATTTCAAACATGATGGCGCTGGCAGGCTTCGAAAATGTATTTTCCCACCTGGCACGCTACCCCGAAGTTGGCGCAGCCGAAGTGAAAGCGGCGCAGCCGGAGGTGCTTCTGCTGTCTTCAGAACCCTACCCCTTTAAAGAAAAGCACCTCGATGAAGCCCGTGCCCTGGCCGGCAAGTGTCGCACAATGCTGGTTGACGGCGAAATGTTCTCCTGGTACGGCAGCCGGATGTTGAAAGCTGCGGGATATTTGGCTAATTTGCGTTCGCAATGCTGACAGGAGGCCAACCACCCGATAAAAATTCCTGATTACTGTATCATTTTCCGGAAGCCAGAGTTAATTGTAAACAAGTTTCAAACCCACAACCGGCAGATTTCATGTTAAAGCGAGCTCTCACTGTTTTTCTTTTTGTTCTTTCATTGTCTTCGGCCTTCGGCCAACCGGCACTCGATTGCAACGACCAATCCAACAAGTCCATCTTGCTGCGTGTCACCACCGGCACCGATGTGCAAAGCCTCATCGCTGAATCCAACAGGGCGGTTCCCGGAAATATCGGTTTGGAATTGAGCGAAGTGCTGAGTGAGCGTTTCGGGTACTACCTCCTTCGCTACCGCAATGAGCCGCTTGTCGTTTCCATCCTGAATTACCTGAAAGAGCAGCCCGGCGTCATCAGCGCCGAATACGACCGGCCGCTCATGTTCCGCGATTCGGTTCCCAACGACAACCTGTACCCGCTGCAGTGGAGCCTGAAAAAAATCGAGCTGCCGCCCGTGTGGTCCGTTTCCACCGGGGCTTCCACCCTGAACGGCGATGAGATTGTCATCGCCATCATGGACAAGGGATTCGATGTTTTCCACCAAGACCTGGAGCCCAACCTATGGGTCAATCCCAACGAAATTGCCGGCGACAACGTGGACAACGACAACAACGGTTTCGTGGACGATATTCACGGCTGGAATTTCCGCCTCGGCACCAATGTGTACCAGGTGGAAAACCACGGCACCTGGGTGGCCGGCGTCATGGCAGCCGCCGGCAACAACGACCTCGGCATCAGCTCCCCGTCGTGGAATGTCAAGGTGATGTACCTGGGCGTAAACACCACCGGCGAGGTGATTGAAGCCCTGGAGTACATCCTGGACATGCGTGAGCGCTACAATGCCACGGGCGGCGCAGCGGGTGCGTTTGTGGTAGCCGTGAACGGCTCCTTTGGTTTCGACCAGGTGTTTTGCAACGAAAGCCCCGCCTGGAGTGCCCTGTACGACCCGCTGGGCCAGGCCGGGGTGCTGAACGTGGCCCCCCCCGCCAACGAGGACTGGAACGTGGACCAACTGGGCGATGTGCCCGTTACCTGCACCAGCGACTACCTCATCACCGTCACCAGTTCCGATCAGGAAGACGGGCGGCCTTCGTTTGCCGCCTATGGCCCGGTGTCTGTGGACCTGGCCGCCCCCGGCCGTGCAATTTACACCTCCTATCCGGGTGACGAATACGAAGAAAACTACGGCGGCAACTCGCTGGCCTCTCCCCTGGTGGCCGGTGTCATTGGCTTGCTGTACAGCCTGCCCTGTGATGACCTGGCCCAACTCATGAAAGACGACCCCTCCGCTGCCGCCCTGTTGATGAAGGAAGCCATCCTGAATGCTGTGGACCCCCTCCCTGCTTTCAGCGGGAAAACATTGACCGAAGGGCGAATCAATGTAAACATGGCCATGGAATACCTCCACGCCTACTGCACAGCCCGCCCGGAGGAAAGAAGTGCCGGCACTTTCAAGGAACTGTATTTTGAGGAACAGGACATTGTGAGGCTGTTCCCAAACCCTGCCACCAACCTGCTGAATGTGGAGTACAGCATTGACCATTTCGGAAGCATGGAATTGGCCATTATGAACTCCTTCGGCCAAATCCTGCAGGTTCCGCAATACACCGTGACCATGCCCTTTCAGCAACAACGCACAAGCCTGGATGTGTCCCATTTGCCGGGCGGTACCTACTACATCACCATCGTGGGCAACGAAGGCAAAGCCACGCGAAAATTCATCAAGCGCTGAGGGGTAATTTTGGCGGACAATTTTTTTCGAAATGTTTTTCTTTCTTCGTGAAACCGCTATTTTTGCACCCGCCTTTGAAAAAGGGTGCTTTGAAATCAAAAGAATTGGGCCGCTGAAGCCCGTAATAATTGGCTCCGTAGCTTAATTGGATAGAGCACCTGACTACGGATCAGGAGGTTGAAGGTTCGAGTCCTTCCGGAGTCACTCAAAGTGAAAAATAATCATCATGGCAAGAGTTTGTGACCTTACAGGCAAGCGCCCGATCACCGGAAACAAGGTTTCCCACTCAAACCGGAAAACAAAGCGCCGCTTCATTCCGAACATTCACAAGAAGCGCTTCTTCGTTCCGGAACTGGACAAGTGGATCACACTGAAGGTTTCTGCTTCTGCAATCCGAAGCATCAACAAATATGGCATCTACGACTACATCAAGAAGTTGCATGCCAAAGGGCAGGCGCTTGACATCAAACTTTAATCCTTAATACCTCTCTGGTAAAATGGCTAAGAAGCAAAAAGGCAACCGCATCCAGATCATCCTCGAGTGCACCGAGCAAAAAGGCTCCGGCGTGCCGGGCATGTCTCGCTACGTGACCCAGAAAAACCGCCGCAACACCCCTGAGCGTCTGGAGTTGAAAAAGTACAACCCATTTCTGAAGCGTTACACGGTTCACAAGGAGATCAAGTAATTTCGGCCCGGTGTTGGCGCTGGCCAAACCATCGCTGAACTGAAGTGTTAACAGACAAATTCATCAAGTCATGGCAAAAGTTTCTAAAAACGCAAGGGTAGCACAAAGATCTGCCAACGCCGGTTCCGGCCGTGATCACGTGAAGGTGATCAAGCCCATCAAAGATCCTAAAACCGGAAAATACACCTACAAAGAGGTGATGATCCACAAGGATAAAGTCAAAGAATTCTTTGGCAAAAAATAATGTGCGGCCGCTTTGCCGCTATCATCCAAAGGCTTTTCTTGCACCCATGTGGAAGAAAAGCCTTTGTCGTTTGTGGCTGTTCACATTGGTGGGGTTTAGAGAGGTTTAGAGGGGGTTGCCATTGAGCCTCAACTCCTCTCAACCAATTTAACAGTTCAACTTTTAATAATTGAATACACCAAACAACCATGAGTTTTCTAAAAAAATTCTTCACCAGGGAAAAGAAAGAAGACCTCGAAAAGGGGCTTGAAAAAACCAAAACAGGCTTCTTCGAAAAACTTACCAAAGCCGTTGCCGGCAAATCTACCGTTGATGTTGAAGTGCTTGACGAGCTGGAAAACATCCTCATTACCAGCGATGTGGGCCTGGATACCACCATCAGGATCATCGAGCGCATCGAAAAGCGGGTGGCAGAAGACAAGTACCTCAACACCAGCGAGCTGGACGCCATCATGCGCGACGAGATCGTGCGCCTGCTCGAAGAAAACAACACCGAAGACCTCGACGATTTCGATTTGCCCGAAGGAAAAAAGCCTTATGTGCTGCTCGTGGTTGGCGTGAACGGCGTGGGCAAAACCACCACCATCGGCAAACTGGCATACCAGTTCAAACTCAAAGGCAAAAAAGTGGTGATCGGTGCCGGCGATACCTTCCGCGCCGCCGCCGTGGATCAGCTCAAGATATGGTCGGAAAGGGTGGGCTGCGATTTCTACAGCAAAGGCATGAACACCGACCCGGCCGCAGTGGCCTATGAAACCACCGACTACGCCATCAAAAACGATTGCGATGTGGCCATCATTGATACGGCCGGCCGCCTGCACACCAAGATCAACCTGATGAAGGAACTGGGCAAGATCAAGCGCAGCGTCGGAAAAAGGCTGGAAGGCGCCCCCCACGATGTGCTCCTGGTACTGGATGCCACCACCGGCCAGAACGCCATCGAGCAGGCCAAACAATTCACGGCCGCAACGGAGGTGACCAGCCTGGCCCTCACCAAACTAGACGGCACTGCCAAAGGCGGCGTGGCCATCGGCATCTCCGACCAGTTCAAAATCCCCATCAAATACATCGGCGTCGGCGAAGAAATGGACAAGCTCCAGGTGTTCAACAAACGCATCTTCGTGGAGTCCCTGTTCAAAAGACCGGAAATGGCGTGATGAGCGTGATTCGTGACGCGTGACTCGTGACTCGTGACTCGTGACGCGTGACACGTGACTCGTGACACGTAACACGTGACACGTGACTCGTGACTCGTGACTCGTGACTCGTGACTCGTGACTCGTGAGATACTATGCTAAACTTTCATAATCCTCATAATCCTCATAATCCCCATAATCCCTGCCTGCCTGCCCGCCTGCCCGGCGGCAGACGGGGCGGCAGACGGGGCGGCAGACAGGCTCCATAATCCCCCGCTGGCGCCCGGACTCCCGTCCGGCGCCTCCCCGCTCGTGCCTGGACTCTCGTCCGGTTGCTTATTCTACGTTTACTAAAC
>JALWSS010000203.1 GCA_026993525.1 Saprospiraceae bacterium | reverse complement strand
GATGTGCAGGTAATTGTCAGGGTAGTTTTTCCGTCACTATAAAGTTGGCCAGCAGGGCGGCATTTTCCGGGTGCTTCAGAATGGTGAAGAACAGGATCATGCTCCGGTCGTTGTTCGGGCCCTGGTAGATGGTTCGTCCGTCGAGGTTTACGTCGTAGTTGTTATACCCAAGTCGAAGTAGTTTGGGAAGATTTCAGTTTTGAACTTCAGCAGGGGTTGGGAGTTTGGCTCCCGAATCCCGATCCCGAAGGATTTCGGGACGGGATCGGGACGGGATCGGGACGGGATCGGGATCGCCGCCCAAACCACTTCGTTTTGAGTATATACTCGACTCGAAGTGGTTTGAGTACAGGATGCTGCCAGGTCAACATTAGTCAGTTTCACTCATGTATCTTTCGACCGGAACAGATACGTAATCCGGTGTTTCCAAAATGGCATTATCTTGAATAAACTTCCGAACCCAGGATTTGAAAAATCTTTTGATGCGTTTTGGGGTGAGGTCATCAAAATACGCACCCTCTTTATCCTTCCAGCGGAGTGAAAAATGCCAGAAGTTACACCGGATGGGGGTATGCAACACGTCACAAATTACCGTGATTTCATCCTGGCCTTCCGACTTTACCCGATGACCTGCACAATCCTCGATTTTCAGATAAAACGCCCCACGTTGTCCATGATATTCAGCATCTTCTTCAGATGGAATGTTAACGTCTTCTCCTTCCTTCCAACGTGCTCCAAAATAAGCCTGAAATGATTCTTTTTTGATACTCCAGTAGCAGTCATCCGGTGTAAACGTGCCAAGTAAATTAGTAGATAAGTCCCGGAGATGGTCTGTCTGGAGAACGATGTAATCCAACTTTAACAACCCGGTATCAGGGTCATGCAATTCCTTGTCATGTGTATGGCGCAGCAGGTAAAAGGGATTCAACCACGGCTCATAAAGAATGATTTTGTAATGCGGTTGTGGAAGCAAATGGTGAGGGTATTGCATTCGCAGGGGTGATTTATCAGAAGGGAATATGCACTGAATCAGGAGACATTTCATTCATGAATGCAGAGAGGCTTTCCAGGAAACTGCCAGTGTAAGCAAAAATATTTTCCTTGTTTTCGGATATCAATACCACATGTTGAACCGGCTCCTGTATGCCACACTCAAAGTATAGTTCAAGGTATGCAGTTTTATTCCCGGGATAAACCAGGGTAAAGACAACAGAAGCATCTTCCGTAAAATCAACGGTAAACTTTTCTGGATTTGTCAATAGAAAAAAACGAGCCGTGAAATGAGCTGACATTCTCACAATTTCCAAATCAATTCCAGCGAAATAATCAGCCCTGCCTTTTAACTTTTCCTCAAATATTTCCCCCAACTTCCTCATCCGTTTATTCAGGAGCTTGATGTACAGTTCACGCACAGCATCCTCCATAGGGAGTTTAACCCACTGTTTGTAAAGAACAGAATTCAAGAAAGTCAACTCTTCTCCCCGGCGCTGCCCTTTGGTTGGATTCATATATGACACTTCCTGTTGAGGGGGGAAGCAAGTCAGTTGGAGGTCGTAGGTCACAGCATACATGACAATCTATTTTATTGATACTCAGGATTCAAACTTGTTATAAATTCATCGGTCAGGATGCCAAAGAAAAAAAGTTTTTCTACCCGATGCACCTTATTGGTTTCTGTTTTTAACGCTTCAATACCTGAAATCGGCTGGTTGTGAAACAGCTTCGCAACGATAATGTCAACCAGTGAAAAGTAGGTCAATTCAGATGCCACATTCATTTTTGCAGGCACCTTGTCGGCTATACTTAAAGTCACTTCGCAGCCTTCATATTTCGCTTCTGTCCGGTAGGTAGTGTTTTGTCCTTCGCCGCCGGGAATTGACACCACAGGGCTGCTTTTCATCACCTCGAAAATGCTCATTTCAGGATACTCGCTGATGTATCTCATACCGACCCGCTGAACACTTTTCAATAAACCTGCCTGAAACAGTCTGCCTATCACTTCATAAATACAGCTCGAATATTTCGACCAGCCGGGGTATTTGCCTACCGTATTAAAAATAACAGACTCGTTTTTCAAATGAATTTTGATACAGTCGTCCGTCAGTAGCAATCCCTCGTGTGTGTCCACCTTAAAAAGATTCTGTGGGTCAATCTTCCACGCCCTGCTGGCCCGGGGAACGATTTTGAAACAAGCCCTTAACTCCTGATAAACCAGACCCGCCAATGCTTCACCGGGAACCTCACTTTGATAGTGGTATTCTACCAAAGTATCTTTCAGGTTATCGGGTTGAATCTTGACGGGCAGTTTTTCCATTTGCAGGTTTTGATGCAATGTATGAGAAAAAGGACAGCAAACCTACAAAAACAGCCCAATCAAAAAAAGATTTCGGTAAACGTCTAATTCTCAATACCTTAACATAAACACTCACACGCCCCTTACCGCTATCTCCGGAGCTTCTGCAAACTCCAAAAGCTCCGGACTGACGTCCGGTATCTTCCGGTCAATGCGCCTGGCCAGGGCGAGGATGTCATTGTAACGTTTGTTCGTGTAGCAATGCTCCATCCCAAGGCCACTGCTTCATTCCCAACGGATTTGATTTTTCGCTTTTCCGTCAGTACCTGTATAAGCAGGCTCTCGAACTCCCTCAGAAGCACTTTCTCCCGTTTACCTGTCAGTGATTCATGCTCCGGCCAGGATACGTGGCTGCCGGTGCGACGGCAAACGCATGTCACCGGCGCCAGTGTTGCGGTTCAGCGAGCACCTCACCCGCATTGCAAAAGGACATGCAGACTACCTTCGGAGAAGGGGATACATCACCCACCGGGGCCCTGGAGGCACACGTGTGGGGCAGC